>DAOVWV010000003.1 GCA_030636485.1 Methyloprofundus sp. | reverse complement strand
TGGAGTGTCTGCTGATTTCTGGTTAAGTATACAGATGCGTTGCGATCTTTATAGAGCGCAATCTATAGAACAATTAGAACTTGATTCAATTCAAGTCTTTAGCCATTTTCAAAAAACAGCATAAGTCGTAAAAAACTACAATTTAACGCCTAATATAGAGTGATGTGGCTTTTCTTGGGTCGTGTCATCAAAAATATCAGATATCTTCATACCCTCTATTTTAGTAGAAATATCATGGATTGCGTAACATCCGTTATTAATTATAAAATTTAAAAACAGTGCTACTACAGCCTATATCAGAAAATCAAGGTTCAAGAAGCCAGCCAACTTGATTTAAGCCTGGCGAGCTATTTATAGGCAGTTCACTGCTGTAATATGCGCTGTAAATAAACTACCTGCTCGGGCATGAAAACCTGCTTTTAAAATAATTTTTTGACTGGCTGCAAAGGTAATATCCGCCGCATTTAAAATAGTAACGCGGTTATTGGTCTGTAATATACCGCCTGATTGTAGTCGTTCTTTCTCGCTATAATCTATATTGTTAATGTGTAAGTCAGTGTTTTGGCAAGTATTTTTAGTCTCTGTAAAAATATGGTAACGCGCTAACCAAAAATCTATGTCAGTACTTGAGGCTAAATAATCACCTGCAATGACGACTTTACCATCTGATTGTAATTGCATGGTTTTAGGTCTTACTGCACTATCACTACTAATCACCAAGCCCTGACCACCCGCTCCAAAATCCATATCTAATGTGCCATTTTTGTTTAATCGCTGGAGTCGGTAAGGGCTACTATCTTTTACAAAAAGTATTTTATCATCTGCCTGTATTAATATTTTAGATGAAATAGAGTGATCCTTAAAGAACACAAATCCTGCTGTGCCAAAGCTAGAATCTACCGTACCATCAGAGTTAAATCGTGCTATGGCACTACCTGTGCTATAGATACTACTCTCCCTCCTTATATTACCTCGAACAATAATTTTTCCATCTGATTGTAAAGCAACAGAAAGTAATGTATCGCCTGTGCCATTACTCATAGATAATTGAACTTTACCACCGATTCCAAACGTGCTGTCTAAACTTCCATTAGGATTAAAACGTGCTAGTGCCCAGTCATTTTCAACTTCAGGCATCCCGTCTTCTCTCCATCTCGCAACACCAACAGTGAGCAGTTTATCATCTGTTTGAATGGCCGCAGCATAGAATTCATCAGTATTATTGCCCCCAAATTCAACTGCATATTGCATCGGGGTATTGGCGGGATCTATAATGAGAGCAGTCGGCTCATCATCAGCTGAACTACCTGTTATAGAAGCTGTCCAACCACCCACAATGGGTTGGTTATCGCGTGTTACAAGCCACTGCATACCTTCTGTCCATGATTCTATTGAAGGCTCAATAAAATTGGCAAAAATACTGTGTTGGGTGACTTGGCTACCATTGGCAGGTAAGGTATCTATTTCAATGGCATCATTACCACTGGCTCTATTTAATCCAACAAAAATTTGCCCTGTGGATTGATTGAGTCCTACGCCTTTTGCATAAACATTCCAGCTTCCACTTTTAAATGCGTCTGATTTTCCATTATTTCCAAAGCTTAGATCTAAAGTTCCATCCGCATTATATCGACTCAATATCGGAAAATAGTGAGAGGTACTTCCCGTTGAAGTATAAGTATGTTGTGTATCACCTAATACAATGATACTGCCATCTTGTGCAATGCTGATATCTTGTATTCTTTCTGCGCTTTTTGTATATGAATTATCATAAAAAAATGTTTTAGTGACACCGTTTGTACCAAACTCATGGTCTCTGTCTAAGGGCAATACTTTTTCTGGTGAAAAAGTGCGCCAACGTAAATCATAACTCCCTCCACCACCATAAGCGATCAATGTACGAATATAATAACTGCCCGCTGAAGGTACGGTATAGTCAATGGTTTGAATGTTACTTGTATCATGAGAGCTTGCTAATAAAGTACCTGAGCTATCAACTAGCTCTACGTAAATAACGCCATCATCCTGCTGAAAGAGTAAATCAATCATAAGTCGCTCTTGTCCTGTTGGCACATTAATTTTATACCAGTCATCATCACGCTGAATGCCGATGCCATTAACAGTCGCGAGCCACTGGGCATTTTTATTTGTAAGGTTATAAGCATCTGCCAGTGTATTATTAGGTTCATAATTATCTTCTGCTGGTGTGCTAATATATTCAGCATTAACGCTGCGATTCGCTGTCATTATGAAACTGCAATTGTAGCCATAATGAGTATCACAGCCTGTCCAGCGTACAAACTTTTGTCCTCCTTGCAGAGCAGGTGCAGATAAAATGATTTCCGTCCCATGACTTATATTAGATTTAATATAGCCTGTTGTGTTGGTGTTACCTTCATAACTAAAAGGAAAAGCACTTAATTGGACATTGCTTGCATGGCTGGCGTTAACCCTTAAATCATAATGAGAGAGAGTATAGTGACTCATAGGCGCTCTGTTCTCTTGGAAATTGATTAAGCAATCCAGTCCTTCCGTCGTATCACAAGCAGACCAATAGCTAAAATTAAAAAAACCGACACTAGCAGGGGCGCTTAGCATTAAGTGAGTCGTTGGATCTATATTGTTAATGAAATAATCGGTTGTTCCTGAAAATTCTGCTAAACTCGCCGTGATAGGTACATCACTGATGCCTGTGGATTGAACATATAGTATTGAATTTAAATTTAAATAAGCTAATTCAGCGGAGATATTATTTTGAACGGAAGAGGCCCTAAAGTAAATGCGGTCTTGATAGAGAGTAAAGTCTGTTGCATAAACAGGCGAGTAATCAATATCAGGCGAGGAAAAATAAGTGCCAGCGGCGCTACCATCAGACCTGCCAAATGAATACTCACTTGTATTCGTTTGGCCAGTGAAAAATAAGAGGTCATTTATTGGCGTTAATAAAGACGGATTAGAGCTGAGTGGATAAGTACGATAGTTAATAGTTGTTGTACCTGGTAAGAGGTCTTTTAATAGTTTTGTACCCGCTAAGCTTCCATCTGTTTGCCACAATTCTATGCCTGTACCTGCTAGCTGTTGAGAGTGTTCAGCGACAAAAAATAAGGTATCATTAATGACTTCAGCTTCAAGCATACCCGTCGCCCAGCTTGCGAAAATGCCTAAGCGTTGTGGGCTGCTTTCCGCATTAGTAGACCACACCTCACCATTAGAGATAAAGTAGACTAATTGACCATTAACGGCATACATCCCACGAATGTGATTACCATAATGATTGGCAATGTTGACAGTTCCTGCTTCCGTGCCGTCTGTCTTCCATAGATTCCCGCTAGCCCAAAAATATACTGCATTATTGAAATGTACAAAATTATTAGGGCTAGAAGAATTAGACCCAGCCTCTATATCCTTAACAAGCTGAGTGCCTACTTCAGTACCATTTGTTTTAAATAATTCCCAGCCTGAGCTTTGTCCATTAACGTAACGGAGCCCAGAAAAAAGAATCGTATTCTCTAGTTTTATATAATGTTTACTAGGAAAATCTGCGAGATCACCGGCTAATTTTGTGCCTATACCAGTGCCATCACTCGTCCACGTAGAGCTATCACTCAGTTTGAATAATAACAGGCCATTATGCTGAATTAAGTAATACCCATAAGTAATATCGCTTGTAAAACTTTTTATTAGCTGAGTGCCTTGCTCGGTACCATTACTTTCCCATAAGCCCACTCCATGCACTCCATCATCAGCAAAAAATAAAAGCTTATCATTGAATACTATGGGAGGGGATTTTATGTAGCTGCTATTTTCACCTAAGTAAATATCTTTCACTAACAAGGGGACTTGAGTGCCCTCTGTTTTCCATAATTCAAGGCCATGAATACCATCATTAGTAAAAAAAAGTAGTTCGTCCCCTAATACTGTTAGACCTGTCGTTTCACCATGCCCTCCATCATTAGTATCAAAAAACTCAATGGATTCGGCAAGCACATGTTGAGTCATGAGTATAAAAATGAAGAGACTTATACAAAGAGGGTATTTAATTGAGGGTAGTAAGGTTTTCATAAGCGCAATACTCAGCTAAAAAGAAAGGGATAGGTTGGTAGGCGTAATAATTCATTAAAGTAATAACGTAACTCCTCAGCGTCATTCTACACTCACCGAAGCAAGCTCATAAAAAACCATGAGATAATAACTCAACTTTGTGATGTGGTTACACTATTTAGGACACAAAAACTAAAGTTTAAACCCTAATATAGACACTAAAAGCAGATCCTCTCTTGACTATAAATTCTACCGATGTTGATACGGCAATTACTCATGCCAAGCACTTGCTTGAACTCAAGCGTAAAACCATTAGGGTTAGACTCAATGCCAGAAACTTAATCTTAACCGATTAATATTAATAGAGTTTTTTTGGCATCCTTCATTACTCAGTTTACACTTTGAATTTAATTAACCCCGTCATTCCCGAAGTCTTTTATCGGGAATCTATGCTGCATAATGGATTCCTGCTAAGCTTGTGCCCACGCTTGACTGGGTAAGCGTGCAGGAATAACGAGAAAAAAGTGTAAACTACTTTCATGCTTATATGAAGGGTGCCAAAAATACCCTATAAAATCAATAAATTAAAAAGGTATCTATATTTGTAATATTGCGCCTAATACTACATCTTGTGTTTACCCCGCAAAATCAGGGAGAGCCATTTATTTTCTGGACCAGTATTTTAACTTTGAAACGGTCTGTAAGTTGGGAGTAAGGATCATTCATCAAACATCTGCTAATGCCCGCTCAATTTTACGTTAAAATAGCACATACATTTTATAAACTAGGCAATAGCATGAGCGATACTGTATTTACTGGAAAATTACGCCAATGGAACAAAGATAAAGACTTTGGCCTTATTGGCCAAAAAAAAGGCCAGCCTGATATTTTTATTCATGGATTAGAATTAAAAGACTTAAGCCGTAAACCCAGGGTCGGTGATACTATTTCTTACCAGACTATCACCTTAAAAAGTGGACACGTTCAAGCGATAAATGGATATATTAAAGGCGTTAGCGCTTCTCAACCCATTGTTAAAACTCAGTATCAAAGCGCTCTAAAATTAGTTACATTTATCGCTATCTTTGTTTCTATTGTAGCCATTGTTAATCTTATTAAATACCTTATATAGTCTCTTACTTCTTTTCAGCAGGTTAAAAACCTATCCTAAAACTCCACCCCCTGCGCGGCTTTAATTCCTTGTCCATAGGCATGTTTGATCTTCGTCATTTCAGTCACGGTATGCGCCGCTGCAATCACTTCTGGCGCGGCATTGCGGCCTGTTAGCACCAAATGCATCCACGGCGGCTTTTCATCAGTGATAAAATCAGCTATTTCCTGGCCTGAAATCCATTGGTAGCCACAGCAATAATTAATTTCATCCAATAATACAAAATCATACGCTTCCGAGAGGATTTTCTGCTTACTGAACTCCCAGATTTCACGGCTGGTTTTAATGTCCTGTTCCGGATTTTTAGTATCCCAGGTAAAGCCATCTCCCAATACATGCCATTCGATATTATCAAAACGTTCTGCGGCCTTTTGCTCGCCAGTTTGCCACTTGCCTTTTATATACTGAATCACGCACACTTTCATGCCCCAGCCTGCGGCACGAAATACCATACCCAAGGCACTTGAGGACTTCCCCTTGCCCTCGCCAGTATTGACTAAAACGATGCCTTGCCGATTTTCTCTTGCTTTCATTTAATGACCACCTAACCATTCTGTTATCACTTCAGGTGCACTGGCAAAATACCAATGCACATACGATGCACGTAAATTTTTATAACGAACCCCTTTGTCCCCTCTGCTAAGCTGAAAACACGGTTCTAATTGCTGCTCTGTTGCCCTTGTTGAATGATGAAATTCATGCCCACGCAGACCTGAGGCTTCTTCACGATAGCCTAGAGAAGCCAGTTTTTGCTGCATAGTCGAACGGTATGGCAGGATATTTGCCATCGGCCATTGCCTGCCGTCATGATCAATCAACTGCTCACCCAACAGCATCGCACCACCACACTCTGCCAAAACAGGCTTCCCTGCTTCAATCAACAAGCGTATGGATTGCCAGCTATGTGACTCTGATAATTGCTCGGAAAATAATTCTGGATAGCCCCCGGGCAGCCAGAGTGCATCTGCATTTAGGGGGACAGCCTCACCCGCAATAGGCGAAAAAAACATCAGCTCAGCCCCTTGCTGTTGTAAAAAGTCTAAATTAGCAGGGTAAATAAAACAACAGGCGGCGTCTTTGGCAATCGCAATTTTCTTACCCTTAAATAAACCCTGACCACTCTTTTTAGGCGGCGTAAATAAAGTCTCGCTAAATAAATCCGTGAGACATTCCACTTCAACATGCAAAAAAGGTAAAAAATCCGGTAGCTGAACTTCGGAAGGTTGTATTAAACCTAAATGTCGCTCAGGCAATACCGGGGCATTTTTTTCCATCCAGGCAATCAATGGAGGCTGTTTATGTTCAATGAGTATATCTCGCAACAAGCCTGCATGATGGGCGCTGCCTACACGGTTGGCGATAACCCCGGCAATGCGTACCCCCAAATTTTCCGCATACTGCACAAAGCCATGTACGAGTGGTACTATCGACCCACTCATCCCTTTGGCATCAAGCACTAAAAATACCGGTAACTGTAATTGTTGGGCCAATTCTGCACTGGAACCGCTACCACCGACACCAGAACGCCCATCAAACAAGCCCATCACGCCTTCTATCAGGGCAATCTCTGCAAAGCCAGACTGTGCGGCTATCAACTGTGTCGATAATGACGTTCCTATCATGCGGGTATCTATATTATAGGAGTGCCTGCCGGTAACCGCCTGATGCCACAAAGGATCCAGAAAGTCAGGCCCCGCCTTGAAAGATACTAGCTTATGCTGCCGGGCTTTTAAATACTGCAATAACGCCAGCATAACCGTGGTTTTACCACAGCCTGATTGAGTGCCGGCAAGAAGTGCTAACTGCATAAAATTTTATTCGTCGTTTAGAGTTTTAAAAAAGGCATTATACCTAAATCCTGCACGCCCATGCTGGTTGCCAATCTTATAGAGCTGGCTAAAAAGTAGTCTAATAGTATGATATTACGGTATGCTGTGAGTTTTTGAGTAGATACTAAGTTCATTAGATTATTACCCAACCTCCTTTGCCTTTATGCATATTGCCCTGATTTCTCTGTCACCCGTATTAACAGCCTCTTTTAAAGAACTAACGAAAAATGAAAATATCATCATTTATGCGGCAAACAGTATAAACGAACTGGCAAAATCACCCGCTGCACTGGAGCTTATCATTTTTGATGCCAGTCTGACAAAAGAGTCGATTATACGCCAAATTAAGGCACTGAAGGTGGTTGTTCCCTGGGCTGTTGCCAATTATGATCAATGCATCCATGAGGCACTTGAATACTTTCAAGCAGGTGCCACCGGAGTACTCGGTCAACAGAGTTCCCCAGCAAAATACTTAGAATTTATTCAATCGACCCATACAGGCACACTCTATATTGATGAGCATTTAGCGCAGATTTTGGCTATGCGGCAAATACAACAACTCCTGTTTCCTTTTAGTGAATTAACGGCTCGCGAGTTTAATGTTTTTTGTTTACTCGCTGAAAACTACAGTATTTCAGATATTGCCACAGGTTTGGGGGTTTCATTAAAAACCGCTTTTAATTGCCAAACCCAAATACGCAAAAAACTAGACTTAGCGAACCCGCAAGAAATTCAACAATACGCGAAAAAAAATGGCCTGGTGGGCTAAATACCTATATAATTCCCAAAAAATAGGAATTTTTCCTATTGTTTGGGAACATATTTTGCTTTAATTAGGAGTTTATCATGAAAAAAACCTCTCTCATTAGTACAGTTTTACTGGGTGCTGTGACTATCGGTGCAGCACAAGCCGAAGATCAAGGCCTGGAAAAATGCATCTCGGCTATTTATAAACAAAAAACAGGCGATTTAGTCAAACTGGAAAAACTCAATGTAGCGGGTAAGCCTTTCTATGAATTCGAGCTACGCGATGCCAATGGCTTTGAGTGGGAATTTATGTGTGATGTCCGGAGTGGTAAAATCACTGAAACAGAAAGTGAAGTAAAATCTGTTAATAGCCTGGCTTTCAAACGTCATATGAAAGTGACTGAAGAAGATGCGGCGAAAATCGCACTAAAGATTTACCCGGGTGTTATCAAGGAGGTTGAATATGAAATTGAAGATAATGGCGATGCAACGTATGAATTTGACATTGTTAATTCTCTGGGGGTAGAAACCAAGGTTGAAGTCGATGCGGCAACAGGGAAAATTATAGAAGTTGCAATAGAGGAATGGGAAATTGGCGAAGAAGAGGATGAAAAGCGTTAAGTAGCTACATTTAAGTAAAGCTCACTTTCCCAAAAGAAAGTGGGCAACTTTTCAATCCATGGGAATATAAGCACTAATTTTCATGCCTTCACCGGGCTGTGATTGTAAATCGAAACTGCCAGATAATGACTTGATTCTTTCTTGTATACCTAATAATCCAAAGCCAGTCGCCATATTTTCAAGGCTACACCCCTGTCCATTATCAGTCACCTGCAAATGCAATTTATTTGAGTCAGGGGCAATGGTTAAACTGATCGTGACTTCATTGGCTTGTGCATGACGGACGATATTCGTCAGACATTCTTGTATCACCCGGTATACCTGAATAGTACTTGTGTTACTCAAATCATCCACACTCTCATCATAGTGTAATGTCAAATTCATCGCTGAATGTCTTTCATTCCAATGATTGACTAAATCCTCCAGTGTTGCGGCCAAACCCAGTTCAGTTAAAATAAGCGGATGTAATTGTTGCATCATTGAACGCACCACAGTCATCAAGTGATCACAAATATCAATGATTGATCCGGTGATTTTTTTAGTGTCAGAGTTTTCATGCGCTGCGCTTGCAGACAAGACCTTAATGGCGGTAAGCGACTGCCCCAGCTCATCATGCAGCTCCTGTGAGAGATGCTGCCTTTCTTCCTCCTGAATTTTCAGTGAATGCTGAGTCAAAGACTGGTTTTGTTGTCGCGTGTTTTCCAGTACATCGATCATATGATTAATCGCTTTAGCGATACTGTCATATTCCTGTGTCGCAAAATCGGGTAGCTTTTTCTGATACTCCCCGGTTTCAACACATTGAAGACTTTCGACGATTGTGGTGATGGCTTTTAGCGCCTTTTTAAAAACCAGATGAACCGCCAGAAAGGTTAGCAATACAAGCAATAATACTGAGCCAAAAAAAGCAATACTTTCATGCCAGGCTTCGGTAATTTCATCCAGCGGATTCGCCTGAATGATCAGCGTGATAAGTTGCTTATCAAAGGTGGTTATTGGATATTCAGCTTTAGGGTAATCACTCACCACCAAATTGATAAACCATTCGGGCGGTGTTTCTTCGTCATCAGCGGTTGGCTGGTGCTGGGTAATACTGGAAATATCACCGGATGCCTGTTTCAACTGAATTTTTAAGTGCCGAGTTTGCTCCAGGGCGCTTAAACGATATAACCAATCATTCTCACCGGCGTTGACCGACCCCATGCCTAATTTAATTAGCTGCAAAGCCAGATGAATAGAAGAATCCACTTCTTTACTTACAGACTTTCGAGCCTGCCAGATAGCAATTGAACCGCCTAAAATTAAGATACAAAGCGCGATAAGTAAAATTCGAATACTGATTTGGTTGCGTAAGCTCATAAGGAATGAATAATGGGGGGGGGCGCACTAAAAGGGAAACAGTTTCTGAGGGTGTGATATTTGGCTATATATTTAACACGGGACAAGCCATAACGCGTAGGGTGGGCAATCTTTTCTGCCCACCGTGGTCAGCTTTATTGGTGGGCAAAAAAAACTGCCCACCCTACTTGTTTTTGTCCCGTGCCGCGCCACTTAAGGCTTAACCACAAGTCCCCAGGGGTAGCGTCCTACTGCAATAGACTTGGTGACTTTCAGACTCTCCATATCAATAATGGAAATATCATTACTCATACCATTCGTTGTATAAACATGCGACTGGTCAGGTGAAAAAGCCAGATTCCAGACCCGCTGTCCGACCAGAAAATACTTTTCAACTTCCAGTGTCTGCGCATTAATCAAGGCGACACGATTAGCCGGCCCTAAAGCGACTAAAGTCCATTTTCGTGCATCATCAATTAACACGCCAACCGGCTGGATGCTCGCCCCCGTCACACCGGGAATATGAAAGCTGATTTTCTTAATAAGCTGACGACTAGCCACATCTAGTATTGATACCGTCCCCCCCATTTCTGAGGTGACCCATAATTGTGAACTATCTGCGGTAAAACTCAAGCCGCGTGGACGTGGATCAACGAGGGTATTATCTTCTACTTCCAAGGTTTTGCGATTAATCCAATGCACCATATTGGTAGCCTCGGATGCGCTGACAACCCATTTTTCATCAGGACTCACGGTCACAGCTTCTGGCTCCACTCCAACCGGTATTTCTTTAATCACTTGTGCTGTGTTAATATCTACAACCGTCACCTGGCTATCATCTTCGTTGGAAACGTAGAGATAATCACCACTGGCATTCATCGCAAAGGTTTCCGGATCTTCGCCAGAAGGTAATTTTCCAATCACTTTAGAGGAATGGATGTTAACGACCTGGATAGGGTGATCAGCACTTTCAGCAATATATAAATGATGCTGGTCTTTACTTAATACAATACCTCGTGGGCGCTGGCCTAAAGGCACGGTTTTCAGTAATTTTCCTGCACTAGGATCAACCACTGCCA
Organism: Methyloprofundus sp.; assembly: GCA_030636485.1. Classification (GTDB taxonomy): domain Bacteria; phylum Pseudomonadota; class Gammaproteobacteria; order Methylococcales; family Methylomonadaceae; genus Methyloprofundus. The sequence continues at coordinate 4,774 of DAOVWV010000003.1, read as the reverse complement.
ATGCATTATCTTTTTCCAAAGTGACAAAAATGGTTTCGGCAAGTGCATGGCTGCTTAATAACAATAACGCTGTTGATAAAATTAATTTCATAATATTTTCTCATGTCCTGTTTTGATGATGCCTTCTCTACTGGCTAACAAAGCCATTTCGGCCACAGTTTTTAGTGCCAGTTTTTCTTTTATAGAGGTATGGTAATTCGCCACGGTCTTATAACTTAAACGCAGCTTTTCGGAGGCCTCCCGTGTCGTTAGACCTTTGGCTAGCAAGCAAAAAACGTCAAACTCTCTAGGGGTAAGCGACTTAAGGCTGCGCTCCTCAATACCATCTATGGCAACGCTTAATGCCAGCTTTTGTGCGAGTTTTGGCTCTATATAGGAGCCTCCCTTAGCAATGGCACATACTGCCTCAGTCAGGATTTCCGGCTCACTGTTTTTAATAATATAGCCTTTAGCGCCTGCCTTAATTGCCCGGGTCATAAACACCAGTTCATCATGAATGCTAAAGACTAGAATTTTACATTGCGTATCTCGATTCACCATTCTGCGCATGGCTTCAAAGCCCCCCATCCCTGGCATAGAAATATCCAACACCACTACATCCGGGCGATATTCGCTATAGAGCTGGCAAGCACTTTCGCCTCGATCTGCCTCATAAATAGTACCGATTTTTTCCGATAACGTTAAATAGGTTTTATACCCTGCTCTGACCACGGCATGATCATCGACGAGTAATACACTGATTTTTTCAATCATGCTCATTCCTTATAGCTTGCATTCAAATTATTTATCCTTTTACAAAATACAGCCTCCTGTAGAGAGGCTTTAAAACTCTCAATAAGTAGGGATAATAATGCCTATTAAACGTAAAAAAATATATGGGAATAATTCCTGTTCTACAGTGCGTCGCTTAAACAGCATGAGGTTTTGGCGAGTTCTGGGGGGAAGTGCGAATTTTAAAACGCAAACAAAAGGAAGTGATTATTCATTGTGGAAAACAGTACCGTTTTGTTATCCACAAGCTATTTGGCCTGCCTCACTGTTCCACAGCAAAACCAGCTAACCATTGCCCTACCTTTGGCCCCGACACTTTACCCTCTCTATCAGTAAACTTAAAAGGGACGGATACCAAGCGCATGCCTTGGTTTAGCTGCACAGAAAAATGCAGGTGTGGCCCTGTACTAAATCCGGTATTCCCTGAATAGGCAATTAACTGTCCTGCTTTAACCCGCATTCCTTCATACACCTGCGCCCGATCTACCTGTAAATGCGCATAGACAGCCATAGAGCCATCATCGTGTAAAATTCTAATACTATTGGCCCGCGCTGCATACGCCTGCCGATCAACTCCCCCCTTAAAGAAGTCATTCGCCAGGCTCATAACGACTCCGGCTCTTGCCGCATGAACCTCAGACCCTTCGGGCATGGCAAAATCAACGGCATATTTATTTTGCTCACCAGTATGCGAAAACTGGCCATTAAAAGACTGGCTAATGCGAAATTTTTTATAACTCACAAAGGGAGGGTAGTATATTGCCTGCCTATCATGCTGGGCAGATGGCTGACCTAACGCATAACGATAATTAAGACTATATTGCCAGCCTTGATATTCATCTATGGCTCCCAGAGCAAACAAGGGTTGTGAAACACCTGGGGCAATCACAAATTTTTTCGGTAAGGGGGGCGTAGAGCGTACATTGTCATGTTTAGAAAAAATCACTTCGACCTCTATCGGGCCAAAATAATCATTTCTAATCACAAACGCAGGCTGCCTTTTTTCACCCATCTGCTTTAGCCAGACACGCTGCTTTGCCTCAACGCTAATCTGTCGAATTTCGACATCAAGTTCTTGACTCTGCTTTGCTGAGGGTGCTTTATCCGTATAATACCAGCGGCCTTGCTTATCCTGATATTTATACAGTTTTTTGGCATCACTCGACATGCTTAGCGTACATAAACACACAAATGCTAGGTAATTTATTAAACGCTGCATCGTGTTCTTTTGGCTAAGCAATGAGTCTTCTTTCTTCGCTGTTTTTTCGGTCACCGACATAAGGCAAAACAGGCTTTCAGTCGTTATTATTGAGTGCTCTTACCGCAGCAAGCAATTTGGTCTGAATTTCATCGTTTGTTATTGCCCCTTTTTCAACATCAAAATTTTGATAAAAACTCGGGATAGACAGACTGGCTTTAAGCGCGCCATTAAAATAAGGAGCTGAATTAACGGCAGCGGCTAATACATTGGCCGCTCCTCCCGCGCCTGGTGAAGTAGACAGTAACACCACAGGTTTATTCTGAAAGATTTTCTGGTTAATACGCGAGCACCAGTCAAAAAGGTTTTTGTACGCTGCCGTATAAGAACCATTATGCTCTGCAAATGAAATAATAAGTGCGTCACTTTCGCCTATTTTTGCAAAAAAATCCTGGGCTAATTGTGGCTTTCCCAGCTCCTGCTCTTTATCTATACTGAATAACGGTAACTCATAATCATTTAGGTCTAGCACTTCAAGCTGGGCATTTGTTAATAAGCCACCGGCATAAGTCACTAATTGTTTATTAATTGATTTTTTACTATTACTGGCAGCAAAGGCGATGATCTTCATTGGTTCTCCTTTCATTTCCTGAGAATAAGGGGCATTCTAGGCACCTACGTTTTTTTATGCCTTATTGTAAATCATATCTGAATCACCCAGCGATTATTTGGATCCACCAATCACATCAGTCTGGGTTCTAAATCACTTACCATAAGATCAACCTGCCCAACATTAATTAACAAAGCAATGAAAAAAATTAATAGGTAAAATAAGTCGTTTCTAAATTATCATTTATATTATCAACCTGATGCCCTCTTTTAAAAATAAGATACCTCTGTTTGTTGTATTTTTTATCTTAAATTTTTTCACAGCGACACTGTTTGCCATTGAAATCAGTGTTAGCACAGACCGCAATCCGGTTAATTTAAATGAATCAGTACAAATAACCTTCACCGCCAGCGATGAACCCGATGCGGAGCCAGACTTTTCCCCGCTAGAGAAAGACTTTACTATTTTAAATCAATCGCAACAGCAATCGACCCAGATCATTAACTGGAAAAAGAGCACGTCATTTCAGTGGGTTTTAAATGTTATGGCAAAACGCGCAGGAAACCTGGTGATTCCAGCCATTAATTTTGGTAAGGATAGTAGCCAGTTCAGTTCATTAATTGTAAACAAAGTACAAGTAACAGGCGATTCTGCCAGTAATGAGGCTCTATTTTTACAGGTCACGGTAGATAATGCACGGCCTTATATTCAAGAACAAGTGATCTATACTTTAAAATTGTATCGTAAAGTCAATATTGCTCAAGCAAGTTTAAGCGAACCTGCTTTAGAAAATGCAGTTATCGAAAAACTGGGGGAAGATAAAAATTATAATACCCAATACCAAGGTGAAAATTATGTGGTCACTGAACGTAAATATGCCGTTTTCCCTCAACAAAGCGGCACGATAAACATTGCTCCACTAGAATTAACCGCCAATGTCATTATTGCCAATCAGCGCCGTAGCAATGGTTTTTTCAATCGCCAGAGTACACGCACCAAACGTGTTGTATCTGAGGCGATCATATTGGAAGTACAGCCAAAGCCTGCCAGTGTGAACGGCCTCTGGCTGCCTGCACAACAAGTTTTTTTACAGGAAAAATGGCCTGATGATACTGTGCAAATGACAGTGGGTGAGCCGTATACCCGCACGATAACTTTATATGCCAAAGGAGCCACAGTCAGCAACTTACCTGAATTATATAGCGATAATATGCCTTCCCATTTAAAAGCCTATCCTGACCAGCCCGTGTTAAAAGAAGAAGCGCAGGCAACAAGTATAGTCGCCTTAAGAGAGGAAAAAATTGCGCTTATTCCTAGTCAGGCTGGAAGCTATACATTACCGGCTATCGAAATTCCCTGGTGGAATACCCAGATGCAACAAATGGAAGTTGCCCGTATTCCTGAGCGTAGCATTACCGCTAGTGCTGTAGCAGGTACGGCTGATAGGCAAATACCCGCAACGATGACTGCCACTCCGCTAGCCACAACTCAAACAGAAAGCGCGCCTACTGCTAGCCAAGAATATAATCCCTTATGGTTTTGGCTAACACTCTTTTTTGCCAGTGCCTGGGGAGTGACTTTAATTTATTTTTTATCCAAAAAGACCAGAACAGCTGATAGTCAGCAGCCACTGGATACTCGCGAAAAAGCACTCGCTACCCATAAAACCTTGAAACAAGCCTGTCTAAATAATGACCCAATAATGGCGAAAGATGCCTTATTACAATGGGGGCGCGAAAAATTTAAGCAGTCCAGTCTCAATAAAATAGCACAACAATGTGGCATTGATTTGCAAAATGAAATATTATCCTTAAATGCTGTTTTGTATGACAATACGACGGAAGCATGGCAAGGTAGTGCTTTATGGTCAGCTTTTCAGGGGAACAAATCAACTAATGCAGAAGAAAGTGAGCCACAGGAAGCATTACCCGCGCTGTTTAAAATATAAGTCATACTTGTCACTTCTCATTATTCACGGGTAAATACAGATAAAAATGTCGTCATTCCCGAAGTCTGTTTATCGGGAATCTATGCTGAACAGAGGTTCCTGCTAACGGCATGCAGGAATGACGGATTTTGCATACTTCACACAGACACTTGAACTCGCGAAAAATAGTTTAATACTCAATCCACACGTTTTTTATAGTTCGTCATTTCTACATACTTAACTGGGTAGCCTACAGAAATGACGGCGG
>DAOVWV010000040.1 GCA_030636485.1 Methyloprofundus sp. | reverse complement strand
GGGAGGATATAATCTGCTTGATTATCTGCCGCATGGATGTATCCAGCCCTCCGGGTGTATCCATTTTGATCAGTACTGCGATCGCTTCGCTAGCAATCGCCTTGTGCAAATTACGCTGGATATAATCGGCAGTGGCAGGGCCTATCACGCCATCAATTTCCAGCTGTATGATAACCGATGATTGCTTAGTCGGCTGTTCGGCACTTTCTCCTGAATAAGCAGTCGTTATACCCAGCATCACCAGTAACAAAATAAATTGAATACTTCGAAAAAACCGCATAGCACTTTATCCACTTTTTTACTATCGTAATTTCAGTTTACTCCTGAGGGTAACTTACTGCAATAAATTAACCCATCAACACTTGCAGAACTTAGCCATATTACGGTAAGGTACGGCCGAGTAAATCAGTAAATGCTTATAATTACGCTCCCTAATCAATGACACTCTTCATTCAAAAGGCTTAATAATGAAAATACAACCATTTTTACTTTTCGTCGTGTGTTTAACGATACCCGTTTTATCGTATGCAGCACAAGATGAAGTCATCTGGAATCAGGTTTTGCAACAACAGTTTTTTGCTGGGAAAACAATTTCAGATGGCAAAGGTATTATTCAGCTAACCACACCGAAACGTGCCGAAGACCCTGCCCTAGTGCCTATCAAAGTCACTGCCAGCATCACTCAGACTCAAGATAAATATATTAAGCGCATCATATTACTGATTGATAAAAACCCGGTGCCTTTAATCGGTGAATTTGAATTTACACCGGCGAGTGGCAAGGCCGATATTGCCATGCGCGTCCGGGTAAATACCTATAGCTATATACGTGCGATTGCCGAAATGAATAATGGTGATTTGTTTATGGTCAAAAAGTTTGTTAAGGCGAGTGGCGGCTGTTCGGCTCCGATTGGAGCTGATTACGATGCAGCGATGCAACGTCTGGGTAAAATGAAAGTCAGGCTGGATGATGATATTAAAGATGGCAAGCCTACCATGGCACAGCTATTAATCAGTCACCCCAATATCACCGGAATGCAAATGGATCAGGTAACACGTTTTAAAAGAAGAGCGCATTTTATCAAGCAGATTAAAGTCACCTTTAATGACCAGCCAATTTTGACAGCTAAAACGGATATTGCCATCAGTACCGACCCAAATTTTCGCTTTTACTTTGTCCCCACTCAAAAAGGTGAACTAAAAGCAGAATTTACCGATACTTCCTGTGAAAGTCCGGTAAGCCGTAGCGTTTGCCAATCAGGAAAAACCTATACCAAGACTTATACGGTCTCACCTTAAGGGCTTTCTTCTGTAGAGCGGACTCAAACCCGCTCTACTCTGGTCTAAAAAGTAAAGGCCGTTTATTGCCCTTCCCCCGATACAGTCAATACATCCCTATCCGTTGCTTTTGCCGTGCCATAGACCACCGCAAGATAAGCGCCAATACTTTTGATGTCGGCCTCACCAAGCCATGCCGCCCCATAGGCATGTTTCATTTTGGCAACTTCAGCGGTCCATTGCGCCTGGCTCATACCGGGCGGCTGGTAACGTATATAGTCGACTGAGTGACAGATAACACAGTGTTGCGTCGCAAGCCTATAACCCGGTAATTCGGACTCAGGTAGTTTCGCCATTTCTACGGGTAATTCAATCTGTTTTGGCGCTGCATGGCTTGCAGTCGAAATAAGTACGATACCCAATGTCGCCGCCATGATTATCTGAAAATCTTTTATTTTTTGCATCATACTACCTCAAATAATAGTGACTGGCGTTGATTCAATGGCATGACGACGATACCCGGCGGGGTTCCAGTCGGCCTTAAGTGGCTGCACTTCACCCTTTCTATTACTGGCACGTACCATAAGCACGGCATTCCCCTTATGCGCAAAAGTCGTGGCCAATTTCCATTCACGAAATGAAAAACGTCCCAGGTTTTCACCCAATGTCGCAGCTCTCCATGTCCGCCCTCCATCAACAGAAACATCCACTGCTTTCAGCCCTGCACCACTATCAAAAGCAATACCTTTCAACTCGACTCGGCGGCCGACAGGCAAATGTCCGCCTTGGGTCACACTGGTAATAAAGCTACGTACTGCTAAAGTGGAAATAGGCCGTGTTTTTGCAGCGACTGTCCCTGGAGCCACACACATGCAATCATTATCAGGCACCCGATAAGCTTTGTTCATATAAAAAGCATTATGCCCTTTGAAAGCATGGTCTAACACCACAATGTCCGATAAATGCTTAACCCAGTAGGTTCCAAAATAGCCGGGTACAATCAACTTCAGCGGATAGCCATTCAAAAACGGCAGATCTTCACCATTCATCCCCCAGGCGAGTATTGGTTCAGCACTGAGCGCATGCTCAATATCAAGTGCCTTGCGAAAATCCGGCGTACCTGGTAGCACCGGTTTATCCAAGCCATTAAAAACAAGCTGCCGGGCATCACTCTGCACCCCCGCTTTTTCCAGCAATGCCTTAAGTGGTATGCCAGTCCAGCGTGCATTCCCCATCGCCCCATTGCTTAACTGAGCACCGAATACTCGTGGCGATGAGAAACCACGACTATTACCCGAGCATTGATTGACTGCAACGACATCAACGTGTTGCGCCAGTGATTTGAGTTCCTTAAGCGATAGGCTCAATGGTTTATTGACCGCACCTCTGATGGTCAGGCGATAATCTGCGAGATCTATAGAGGTAGGAAAGTTAGCCAGGTGATAGCGTACGTAAAAAGCATCATTTGCAGTAATCACACCTTCATTATAAACACTGAAAGGCGTTTCCAGATGTGGCGGTCGACTATGCACCAGAATCAGCTTACGTTTTTCTGGAAACTGCACCAATGGGCGAGTGCCCCCCGCAAAAGTGACACCCTCCCCTGTTTCTGTCGCCGCGCGACTAAGTATTGGCGATGCTGCCAAAGCAAGTGCGCCGGCGTTACGCATAAAGTTACGGCGTGAGATGACGGTTTTATTATTGTTATCAGTCATATAAACGACTCCCTTGATGATGAATGAATTCTTGTTCCTTACACAACAAACATTTTATATAACAAAAACAGATTTGCCAATAGCTGTATACCGACCAGGCTTTTCCAGAAAATTAGCGGATTGCGCTCAATAAGGGCTAGCCCTCGCTCCTCTTCTTTCAAAAACAGTGGGTTGGGTGTTGATAAGTCATGTATAAATTCAGATATTTCATCATAGCGATCTGATGGGTTAATGGCTGTCGCCTTTCTCAAAGCACCATCTATCCACATAGGTACCATGGTGTTTTTATGAAAACTGGGGATATAATGCAGTTTTTCCAGGTTTTTTTTATCCGGCTTTTCGGGCATATCCCCGCCATAAGGCAAAGCTCCATTAATCATTTCATAGGCAATCACCCCCAGGGAATAGAGGTCGGATTTTATCGTACCGCGCTGGTCAAGATGATATTCAGGGGCCGTATAATTAAGTGTCCCTAAAATATTTTCCTCATGCTTCTCCATCGGTGTCATTTCTGTAATTCCCGCTATCTTTACCGAGCCAAAATCAATGATTTTGACGACACCTTGCTTATCAATAATAATATTTTCCGGCTTTAAATCCTGATGCAACATTTCCATACGGTGAAATGCACGCAAGCCTTTGGCAATCTGGGCAAGAATCAGGCGAATTTCGCGTATATAAGGTTTGGGATGGCTCTTCATCCACTCCCTTAGCGTTTCTCCTTCAATATACTCAGTTGCATAATAAATACATGTCTTTACCCTGTCCGTATCCAATACCTTGAGTACGTTCTCATGGCTAATGCGTTTTCCTGCCCATTCTTCATGCAAAAAATGCTCTATATAATGAGTGTCATCGTCATGTAAAATGGAGGGCGTTTTTAAAATAACCTGCGTATTGGTTTTAGTATCTAACGCACGATAAATCTGGGTACGCGTACTGGCGTGTAATTCCGCTTCGATTTTATAGGCATCCAGCAGCATACCGACATCTAAAACGGGTGGGAAAGGCAAATTAGTATAGCGGCGTAATACCTCATCCTCCTTGGCTAGCGGTATTTCATCAATTCTAATCAGCTGACAACTCAGATTATCATCGCTGTGATTATCACTTGCCTGCTGTACAATATCCTGCACTATTTGCTCTAAATCCTCTCCCGATTGCAGCAATGATTTAAGCTCTTTTTCGCCAATAAAATCATGTACACCATCGGTGCTGGCAAAGAACATATCCCCCTGTTCCAGAGGAAATGCTTTATAGTCCACTTCCAAGCGTGGCTCTATACCCATTGCACGGTTTAAATAACTTTTTTCTGACACCCAGACTCGATGATCACGCGTCATTTGCTCTAAATTCCCCTGCCGCAAACGATATATTCTTGAGTCACCAATATGGAAAATATGCGCTGTATTAGATTTAAGCACCAGAATACTTAAAGTGCTCACCATGCCTTTTCCGGAGTGATAACGTTGCTGTCCCTGGCTGAATAACCAGGAATTGGTTGCAGAAAGGATTTTCTGTCCGGCCTGCTTGACTGACCAGGAGTCAGGCGTACTGTAATAATCACTTAAAAAACTGGCCACACAGCAATGACTTGCTTCATGCCCTGCATCACTGGCACTCATGCCATCGGCAATGGCAGCCGCAATACCTTTATGCATCAACGGCCCATCTTCAGGTATTATCGCGCCTAAAAAATCTTCGTTTCTGGCTTTGATCCCTTTATCAGTAGAGGAACCAATGGATATTTTAAGTGTCTGTGTTGTCATGATCTATCTGGTTTATGCTAATTGCGAATCGTGTAAGCTAAAGCCTACGCCTCTAGGCTCGTCTATTCATACCTGCATATAGAAATGACGAAAACCCCAGCTCATATTATACTCCGCGCAGTTATAGCTGCGGAGTTTATAACATACTGAATTCCTTACGAACCAAAGTAAAACAGGCGCATAACTGGCTATGCGCCTATTTCAGCCCTCCCCCCGTATCAAGTACGGGGCGGCATTGCTCGGGGCAAAACAACTCGCTATAAAAACCGCAAGCATGACCGCGCGAAGTATAATTAAATATCTATACTGCTATGAATAAAGCTATAATACAAAACTCTTATATAGTAGACTGGTAAAATATCAACCACCTGTAAAAACCTTTATTTTATTGTTATTAAAAGTTTTTTAAGCACAAGCATCGGTTTCAGCGTTCAGATATAATACATAGAGAAAGCGACAAGGTTATTCCTTTATGCCGGACATTTGATATGCCCAATGTCTGGTCACTATAATTCAAGGGCATGGAGAGATTAAAATGAAAAAAATTATTGCAGGTTTGGCATTAGCCTTAGTAACCAGTGTTTCATACGCTAAACCATTTCAATGTACTGGCTACACTGATACCGCTGCCATAGAGCCATCAATTATAGTTAATGCTGCAAAAGCCGCTGTTGCTGAAACAAAAGCCAAAGACCGCATGAGAAAAAAAGGTATCGAAGTTGCTTACGTAAAGTGTAAATAAGCATCATTCAACAGAATCAAAGGTAAGCGCTCCTCCCCTTTCTCAACGGGGAGGAAAGCAAAACCAGAGAGATATGCTCTAATACTAAAGGGCATTTCTCTCGGCTTTCTAAAGCATTTATACACCGTAACCACCGCCACCCGGCGTTTCAATCTGTAATACATCCCCTGCCCTGACTGTAAGCTGACTTTGCCCAGCCAATTCTTCTTTAATCCCATTGGCATAAAAAAGCTGGTTACTCCCCACCTTGCCCGCCTCGCCACCTGCCATTCCGAATGCAGGATACAAACGATGGCTGGATAAAATATTCACTGTCATCGGTTCTAAAAAGCGTATCCGCCGGATAACACCATTCCCCCCGCTGTATTTGCCTTGTCCACCACTATTGCGACGTATCGAAAATTCTTCCAGGCGCACCGGAAAACGCCACTCCAATACTTCAGGATCGGTCATGCGTGAATTGGTCATATGCGTATGCACTGCATCACAACCATCAAAGCCTTCTCCCGCCCCGGCACCACCGCAAATGGTTTCATAATACTGGTAGTTTTCATTACCAAAGGTCAAATTATTCATCGTGCCTTGCGAACCAGCTAATATACCCAGCGCACCATACAGCGCATCAACAATATACTGCGAGGTTTCGACATTCCCTGCAACGACAGCCGCTGGATATTGCGGATTTAACATCGAATGTTCAGGAATAATAATATCCAGTGCCTGCAAACACCCTGCATTGAGAGGAATATCATCCGCCACCAAGGTTCTAAACACATAGAGTACCGCCGCTTTACACACCGCTGCAGGTGCATTGAAGTTATTTTCTTGCTGCGCACTGGTTCCGCTAAAATCAACCCTTGCCCGTCGTTGCTGTTGATCCACCGTGATATTGACCGCTATTTGCGCACCATTATCCATTGCATAACAGAAGCTCCCGCCCTTTAAATCCGCGAGTACCTGACGCACACATTCTGCCGCATTATCCTGTACATGCTGCATATACGACTGCACTGTCGCTAACGAATATTGCTCGACCATTTGAGCTAATTCACGCACACCTTTTTCATTGGCCGCTATCTGTGCCTGTAAATCAGCCATATTTTGCTGAGGGTTACGCGCGGGATAATCACCGCTGTTCAGCCAGTCCAATATCGCCTCTTGTTGCAACTCCCCCTGCGCAACAATTTTCAACCCATCACTGATCAGACCTTCCTGCTGAATGACAGTACTATTCGATGGCATAGACCCTGGAGTTATTCCTCCTATATCCGCATGATGACCACGCGAGGCGACAAAGAACAGGCATTTCTGCTGCACAAAAATAGGCGTAATCACGGTAATATCCGGCAGATGGGTTCCGCCCTGATAAGGTGAATTTATTAAAAATACATCACCTGGGTGCATATTATTATTCTGGCTCGCCAACAAGGCCAGCACCGACTCCCCCATAGAGCCTAAATGCACAGGAATATGCGGGGCATTGGCAACCAATTCCCCCAGATGATTAAAAATCGCACAGGAAAAATCCAGACGCTCCTTAATATTGACCGAGTAAGCGGTATTCTGTAATACATAGCCCATTTGCTCGGCTATCGACATAAACAGCTTATTGAAAATTTCCAGCATAATAGGATCAACGGAGGTACCAACCGCTTGTTGCTGTACCAAAGGCTGGTAACGCGTCAATACTAACTGCTTCTGCGCATTGAGCTCAGCCTGCCAGCCTAATTCGATAACAGTGGTACCTGTCGCTTCGACAATAATGGCAGGTGCTTTAATAATACTATCACTGGGAATATGCTCACGCCGATACACGGGAGCCGAATACCATTGTCCGGCACAAAATATTGGCTGCATCATTTCTGGCGACAAAGCGAGGCTGAGCTGAACCTCACTCACATCATCCTCTAGCGCTTGATTAACACCGATCACTTCCACCAGCAAAGACTCAACCACAATTGGCTTATCGGGATAAATAAAACCAAATTGCTGCCGGTATTTGCTTTCAAACTCGGCAAGCATCGTGGTTTTATCTGCAAACTCAACGGCTAAGGCGGTGTCTGTCGCTAAATAACGTAATTGCAGCCGTGATTCCGTGTTAATTTGCTCAGCTGTGACACCTTGCGCTAACATTTCCTCGCGCCCCGTTGCTGCCAAACCGGCTAATAATCTTTGCAGTTCAACGGCGGAAACGGCACCCAGCTGTTTTTCTAGCGCCGCTGTTTTTAATAGGCGAAAATCTGCCAGTCCCATTCCATACGCTGATAATACCCCGGCAAAAGGATGTATTAGAATACGTTGCATAGCCAGCCTATCGGCAACCTGACAGGCATGTTGCCCGGCCGCTGCACCATAACAGCATAAAGTATAGTCCGCAACGTTATAGCCTTTTTGTACCGAGATACGTTTGATGGCATTGGCCATATTTTCCACGGCAATCTTTAAAAAACCTTCAGCAAGCTGTTCCGGTGTCTGAAGTTTTCCCGTTGCCGCCGCAACTGCCTGCCCCAACTCGGTAAACAACTCATGCACCCGCTCCTTATCCAGCGGCAAGTTCCCCTGCTTACCGAATACCTTAGGAAATAACGGCAATTTACCGAGTATTAAATTAGCATCCGTTACCGATAAAGCGCCACCACGGCGATAACAGGCAGGCCCGGGATTTGCCCCCGCTGACTCTGGCCCAACCCGATAACGCATACCATCAAAAAACAATAAGGAGCCACCACCGGCAGCAACCGTATGAATAGACATCATAGGCGCACGCATCCTGACACCAGCGACTTCGGTTTCAAAACTGCGTTCCAACTCTCCCGCATAATGGGCAACATCTGTTGAAGTTCCCCCCATATCAAAACTGATGATTTTGTCGAAACCTGCCTGTTTAGCGATATTGACCGCCGCAATGATGCCCCCTGCCGGCCCCGATAAAATACTATCCTTGCCTTGAAAGCGGTTTGCGGCAATCAATCCACCACTGGATTGCATAAACAATAAACGGCAATCCTCGTTGCCATTATTTTGTAAGCCTGCGGCAACCTGTTGGACATAGCGTTTTAATAATGGCGATAAGTAGGCATCTACCACCGTGGTATCACCACGACTCACCATTTTCATCAATGGGCTGGCCTGATGTGATAGCGAAATCTGCGTAAACCCTATCTGTTTGGCAATCTTGTGTAACTGCAATTCATGTTCCGTGTATCTCCAGGCATGCAATAAGACTATC
>DAOVWV010000266.1 GCA_030636485.1 Methyloprofundus sp. | reverse complement strand
TTCACCGATTTGGTATAGCCCAAGTTAATTTTATTCACTCCCCTCCCTTGCGCAATAAAGGAATACATACGAGAACATTCAACGCTCCAGGTAGGGTGGGCAATTTTTTCTGCCCACCAAATTTAACTCACGGTTTACATAGTGAAAATGGTGGGCAAAAAAGCCTGCCCACCCTACCTGGAGCGTTGAATGTTCTCGTATGTATTCCTTTATTGCGCAAGGGAGGGGAGTGAATAAAATTAACTTGGGCTATACCAAATCGGTGAAGTATAAGCGCGTTCTTGCAGAGTTCTAGGCGCTTGTTTTGGAATCTTTGCACCTAGCCTGACTGCATCATAGGTTGTCCAGCGTGGTGTGGGTATCTCTATTACACGCGCATAATAAAAAGCACGCACAGAAGGATCAAAGTCAGGGTCTTTCCATACGGTGATCAGCTCTGCATCACCAATGGTATTTTTCCAAGTGGCTGTTTTAACATCCACTGTATTTCCTACCGCCGTTAACTTGCCTTTTTTATCTAATTTACGTTTATCCGCATCACCCCAAACGACATTGTAGACTTTCTCTTGAGCCTTACCCTTGGTATCCAGCCAGCCTTTGACGATCTGAATACGATCCAGATTCCCGCTTTGGGGATCTTTCATTGCCGCAACAAGAAATGTAGGTGCCTTGCCTTTTGGGGCATTCTCTAAATCCCCGCCCATGGGAACACCTTTGCTATAACCTAAAACAGCAGGTTGACGGCTATAGGCATCTGCCTCGGTAAAATCAAAACCACCGAAGAAACGCACCCGAATGCGTGGCCCGGTAGTCGCATAGGTTTCTTTGCGTTGCATGGCATCAAAAATATCGCCACGGGTATTTTCATTCGCCCAAACAGCAACAACACCCGCAGCGCCATATTGCCAGCCATAGCGTTTAAGTCCCAGGTCTTTATTTTCTTTGGCAAGATGAGAGGCTCGACTGGCTTTGGGTTCATCGGCGGTATGTTTGCCAAAAAAGTTATTTTCAGCGGTTGTTGAGATTGCTGTATGAATATCTGTAGAGCCAATCATGCCAAATTTATAAGGGTTAATGCCCGTTTTGGCTTCTAGTTCAAGTCCTCGCTTAAGTGCTGAACGTGCGTATTCACCCGGCAGCATTTTTGGCATTTTTTTCTCACTAAAATCTAAGTTAGCATTATCCCATGTTTCAAAATCAGCAAATTCATCATTAGGTGAAAGTAATGGATGCGCTTCACCATCACCCTTAGGTTGCGTCACTTCAACAAGTGGTTCCCAGCGAATACGTGTTTTTAAATAAGCGTCATCTAAAGGTTTATTAGCATCAAAGTTATCAAGCAATGGAAACATCATACCGTTTGAAAGATTACCATTGTGGGGAATGGCAAGTATTTGCCCCCCGGTTTTGGCTTCCCAATTTTCCATCCATTTCCACAGGTCACGTGGGTTAGTGCTACCTAATGGCGGTGTGGTTGTATAAGGCTCTACCATCAAAGCTTTATCAGCATCATCACGCATCAATACCACACGGTGTAGATTGTTACCTTTGACTAATGATGTCCATTCAAAGCCGATCAGTGTCGTAAATTTTCCTGGTTCATTGTACTCTTCAGCGGCTTTAACAATCCTTTCCCAGGTCGAGCGATAGGCTGGATTACCGGGTTGATAGTTGAGTGCTTTAGGCACTTTACCTTGTGAAAACCGTGCTATCAAACCAAACATCGCCTTGGATGCCGCTTCACCCCCTGCGTTGAAAGCAGCATTAAGCTCTCGGCCATAAGAGTCCGCCATGATATTAGGTGTTCCAGAAATAACATCAGTTATCATCCCCATACCATCGGTATGGTCAGCAACCGCCATAAAATCATATGGCTGACTAATACGCACGGGCAGCCCAGTATTGGATATTAGCTGTTCCCCCCGTGCAAACCGGTATGCATCACGCGGCATAAGGCGCGTACCACCGCCACCTGCATCACCAGAAAGTCCCGTATGCACATGCACATCACCAAACAAGACTTTAGCAGGAAAAGCTCTATTAGCATAAGGCGAATAGGCTTTGCCTTTAAATAGACTCGCATCGGTTTTTACAGCGTCCATTGCCATAGAAGAACTGATGTTGAACATACTCGCTAAAGCCACAGAATAACTCAGTAAGCGTTTTTTTCTCAGCGTGGTTTTTCTTATCATGTCATTCATTATTTGGCTTTTTTCCTGTTGTTTAATTCATTTCAACTTCAAGCGATTTAATCTTGCCATCAAAAGCAAAAGGACGGCGTTCGTCATAATTCGAGGAGACAGGCGAACCTAAATCAACCCCGACATCAAAGGTTTCACTCGCCGTAAACAGCAGTGGTACTGAGCGTTTTAATAGTGCTTTACCCACTTCCTGACCATCAACAACAAGCGTTACCGTACCACTAGCACCGGGTTTATTGCCTTTGATAACGGTGATAATATCAATCTGATGTTTACCGGCAGACAATGCTTGGTGGCTGCTTGCTGCATACTGCTCAATAATCATCATATTGTATTCATAAATCAGTTTTCCTTGATCCATATACAATGTTAAGCCACCGCTTGCTCCCCCCATTGCATAAAGTACGCCACTGGCATTTGTACCTGTTTCCAGTTCTATATGTACAGTACTGGATTGACGGCCCAGGCCAGGCGCGGTAAATTCAGGCATTCTGCGCGTATTGGAGGTAAATTTCCAGCGGGTATAGCCGGTTTTGGCCATATCTTCTGGATGTAAGCGTAACCAGATGCCGGCACCAATTGGAAAGTCCTTATTCTCAGCCGCTTCCTTTAAGAACAACTGCTGCATTTCGGCTAATTTGTCTGGATACTGGGCGGCAACATCATGAGCCTGTGAAAAATCATGACGCAAATCATATAATTGCCAGACATCTTTAGTGGAGTCCCAGTCAGCCAAGCCCTTTTGCGCAGAAACCCACGGCTTTAGAGGACCAAAGGTACTGGCAAACCAGCCATCATGATAGACACCACGGCTACCATTATTATCAAAAAACTGGGTATGTTTTTGACTGACTGCATTGGCATCATCAAAAGTCGCGACAAAGCTCACGCCATCAATCGGGTCTTGTGCATAGCCATTAACCATTTCAGGGGCTTTGATCTCCAGAATATCGTATAGCGTAGGGACTATATCGTTGACATGCAGGAATTGAGCGCGCGGTGTAGCACTAGGTTTGATGCATTTAGGCCATGAAATCACCATAGGGTTGCGCGTACCACCAAAATGCGCGGCAACCAGTTTGGTGCTTTTGAATGGTGTACTACCTGCCCAGGCCCAGCCGGCATGATACATATTATCGGTTTTGGCCGTGCCTAATACATCCAGACCCCCTAATTTATCCAGTGCGGTTATTTGTTGTTCTATGGTATTGGGGATTTGATTCTGAGCCAGCAATTCACTGATACTGCCATTTTGACCTTCGGCACTGGAACCATTATCACCAAAGATATAAATCACCAGGGTATTATCCTTAAGCCCTCGCTCTTCCAGGCCATTCAGTAATACCCCCACCTGATGATCAGTATGCTCGACAAAACCAGCGTAGACCTCCATCAGACGGCGCTGAAAGGCCAGTTGATTTTCGGGAATGCTCTCCCAGGAAGCCATGCTTGAATCTCGTGGGGTAAGTTCAGTATTCGCCGGAATAATCCCTTTGGCTAGTTGACGCTGATAAGTACGTTCTCGATAAGCATCCCAGCCATCATCAAATTTTCCTTTATATTTGTCTGCCCACT
>DAOVWV010000206.1 GCA_030636485.1 Methyloprofundus sp. | reverse complement strand
TGGTCGCAAAGGTCGGCGGTTGTGAATGTCATGAAATAACCGTAGGGGTTGATGCAAGTATCCCGCATTAAGCCTGGCTTTATACGGGATGTATTACTTAATGATGTACTTATTCGGTTTTGTTTGTTTCTGCATCACAAGTCGATATACCTAAAGGAATATAGGCTGGACACCAGTTAATCAAAGCGGTCGCAAGAGGAATAACGCCAACGGCTCCCCACCAGGATTGAAAAAATGCCCCCACTGCGATGATGATGATACCAGCAGCAATTCTAATTTTTTTATCAAGTCCACCTACATTTGCTTGCATAACTTTGCCTCATTAATTAAAAATACCGGGCTAATAGACCCAGGTTATTTTGAAAAGAGGGGATAGGAATCTTAACTTCATATCCACCGCCTGATGCTTCTTGCATTTCATGCCCATGCATATCTTCCATGCGTTCGACGATAATATCATGATTTCCATCAGGGTGTATAAACTCTAGCTTATCTCCAACAGAAAATTTATTCTTTACCAGGATTTCGGCTAATCCGGTATTTTCATCGTAGGCTCTGATTTCGCCACAGAATTGTTGTTGATGGCTTTTTGAGTAGCCTGTCAGGTAGTTTTGCTGTTCGTGAGTGTGGTGGCGCTGATAAAAGCCATCGGTATAGCCACGGTTGGCAAGGTTTTCTAATACGCCAATCAATTCAGGCTGGAAATCCTTGCCAGCCAAGGCATCGTTAATCGCCTGTTTATAGGTTTGCGCAGTTCTGGCGACATAATAATGAGATTTAGTGCGCCCTTCGATTTTTAGACTATCTACGCCTATTTCTACCAAGCGGTGTACATGCTCAATAGCACGTAAATCTTTGGAGTTCATGATATAAGTTCCGTGCTCATCTTCCATTATAGGCAGTAACTCGCCTGGCCGCCCCTCCTCTTCCAAAAAGTAGGTCTCATCAGCCAGCGGATGTCGTTCTGCGCCCCCGCAGCTAGCGGTACTGGAATTTAAATCATTGAGAGAAAGTGAGCCGCCATCCAGTACAAGATCACCTTCTGCATTTTCATGGGCGGGCTTGGTGTCGTATTTCCAGCGACAGGAATTAGTGCAGCTGCCTTGATTCGGGTCACGGTGATTAAAGTAGCCTGATAACAGGCAGCGCCCTGAATAGGCGATACATAGTGCGCCGTGGACAAAGACTTCCAGCTCCATATCAGGGCACTCCTGACGAATTTCAGCAATTTCATCCAGTGATAATTCACGCGATAAAATAATGCGTTCAACCCCCATTGTTTGCCAGAATTTAACGGTGGCAAAGTTGACTGTATTGGCTTGTACTGATAAATGTATCGGCATATCCGGCCATTGTTCTCTGGTCATCATAATTAAGCCCGGGTCAGCCATAATAAGCGCATCAGGCCGCATGGCAATGATGGGAGCCATGTCTTTGACAAAAGTTTTGATTTTGGTGTTGTGCGGGATAATATTGCTTGCCAGAAAAAACTTTTTCCCCAATGAGTGCGCTTCTGCAATACCTTTGGCAAGGTTTTCATCAAGAAAATCATTATTTCGCACGCGCAAACTGTAGCGTGGTTGCCCTGCATAAATAGCATCTGCGCCATAGGCAAAGGCGTAACGCATATTTTTTAAAGTGCCCGCAGGCGATAGCAGTTCAATTTTTTTCATGACTTTTTATGGGTGTATAACTATTCAGTATAAATGTAGGAGGGGCTTAGTTATGACTATTAAAGTATCGTGGCTAAAGCCTCTCTTACCGAGGAGATCGTAGTACTAGCTGATTGAGCCATTTTACCTGATTGCCTGTTAGTAAAATAGTTTAGTTATTTTGAGGGAATAGTGAGGTTAATCAGTCAGGTGCTTCAATATATGATTCGCGCGGTCATGGCTGTGGATTTTTATCGGCTGAGTTTTTGTCGAGAGCAAGGAGCTGAAACAGTTGTGTAGTCTGCTATGCCTATTTTTTTCCAGATTTATTTTCGGGCTTTATGATATTCTCAGCCCATAAAGCATGTTACTCTCTCAGGATGCCCGCCTTATCATTAGTAGGCTATTATTCTAAAACACCCTGAATCCGTGTTCAACAGGTGTTGTTAGGATTATTTTATGAGTCAAATCAGCCCTATTCACTTATGAGTTTACGTTACCAAATTAGCCTACGAATTTTACTTATTTCCCTTTGTATCTTAGTGTTAGGGGGGGGGATTGCCATTTTTCAGGCTCGTAATGCGGTGAGAAATGAAGTTGACTCCTCTATTGGGCTAGCCTTGCAGTTAATTAAAATAAGTATTGGTAGTCGTCAGTCGAATGCAACAGACTGGATCTATCGCTTAAGCGCCCTGGAGCAAACGCGGCATTTAAAAATCCAGCTTAAAAAGCCATCAGGTGTGATAATAAATATCACTCATAGTATGTTGCCTGATGAGCAGCAGGAAAGCCCGCCGGATTGGTTTGTTAAGCTTGTTGTGAGTGATTATCCAAAAGCGGAATACCAGATAAATACCAATGATGGTCACTTTTTTACGCTTATTATTCAGGCTAATCCGATGGATGAAATGAGGGAGGTCTGGCGAGAAAGTATTGCTTTTTTTGGCTCTATATTGCTGCTGGTTTTACTTACTTTTCTCGCTGTTCATCTGGTTTTTAATAAAACCTTGCAGGCCATACAGACAATCGTAGAAAACCTTAAAAGCATAGAAAAAGGGGAATATGATAACAAGCTTCCTGATTTTTCAACGCAGGAATATGACAGTATTGGGAAAGCAATTAACCATATGAATGAGGTGCTTAAGTGTACGCAGCAGCAAAATCAGGCGTTAACACAGCATTCACTGGAAATTCAGGAGGAGGAAAGGCAGCGATTGTCACAGGAGTTGCATGATGAATTTGCCCAGTCGCTGACAGGGATAAAGGTAATGGCTGTTGCAGCGGGGCATGAAGGCGCGGATACTAAGAGTATTACCTGCACGATTGTTGATATTTGTGATCATTTAATGATGGCGGTGCGCTCAATGATGAAGCAATTGCACCCTTTGATTTTAACTGAACTTGGGCTTAAGGCAACACTGGAGGATTTAATCAATCATTGGGAAAGTAAGGCACCTGCCATCTCTTTTAGCCTGCGGGTTGATGATGCCGTTGATAAGCTGGATAAAACGATCATTATTCAGGTTTTCAGAGTGATTCAGGAAAGTCTGACCAATATTATTCGTCATGCCAATGCGACGAGTGTGAGTATCAGTCTTGTTTTAAGGGTAGAATCAAATACGCTTGATTTGTTGATTGTTGATAATGGTCAGGGGTGTGATCTCAATACTGTCTCGGCGGGATTTGGTTTGCAAGGGATGGCAGAAAGAGTTAAATTGCTGGGCGGGGAGTTTCAGTTAGAGTCACAGACAGGCAAGGGCATGCAAATAAAAGCACGGGTTCCTATTATATGAATAAAATAAAAGTTTTATTAGTTGATGATCATGCGGTTGTAAGGGCGGGTTTTAAATTGCTACTAAGCGCAGCAATGCCTAATATAGCTGTGGTTGCTGAAGCAGACCGAGGTGAGCTGGCTATTCAGCAATACTTGTCGCATCGGCCGGACATCGTGGTGATGGATTTATCCATGCCTGGCATTGGTGGGCTGGAGACTATTAAACGTATTATGCAGCGTGACAGTGCTGCCAGTATTTTAGTTTTTAGTGTGCATGATGAGCAGGTATATGTGCATCGTGCGCTCAATGCTGGAGCCAAGGGATATATTACAAAAAATAGCGCACCTAACATTTTACCCGCAGCGATTGATATTATTTTGCAAGGGGAGGTCTATATTGAACGAGGGCTTATTAAGGAGAATGCTATAGAGCCCTCGGTTCATGATTATCAACAGATTATCAATGGTTTTTCAGTGCGTGAATTTGATATATTTACATTGTTGGCCAAAGGTCTGACGAGTCATAAAATAGCGGATGAGCTTTGCTTGGGTTATAAAACAGTGGCTAACTATGCGACGCAAATCAAGAAAAAGCTGTATGTTTCTAGTATTGCCGAGTTGGCGCATATTGCGGTATTGCAGGGAGTTGTTCGGCATTAGATCAACATGCCTGTCTTTGCGCTGGGAGGCATGACAAAGGAAGACTATAGAAAGGCCATAGCATGTGGTGCGCAAGGAATAGCAGGTATAGGTCTATATCAGTCGGAGGGGCTTTAATTATGATGATTGATTTATACTATATAGATAAGGCGAGGCCATAAATAGACGCTGGAATAAGAAAAGTGCTAAAAGTTAAAATAAAAAGTTGACGGGTATCGAAAGCGATGTATAATAGCCAGCTCTTCAAGGCAGTTTGCTGAAGAGGAGTTGGTTTAAG
>DAOVWV010000142.1 GCA_030636485.1 Methyloprofundus sp. | reverse complement strand
TCATTGATTTTCTTTATATTTTTCAGACTTCCTATCCCCGCCCCGCACCAGGAGTGATGCACACCGTCCAGTTTGAATTTCAATCTGCTGTTTAAACCTATCACACCCCAATACCCAGACTTTATTTGTTGCATCACGTATTTCTTTTATCGTATAAGCAGGAATCTGTTATTCAAACAAGCTCTTATACATGCCTTGCCTTTCTCTATCAGTCTGCCCCAATGATAGATAACAAATAGGGGCGTTAGTCACTCAATTGACCTGCCCCTCCGCATTGCTTTGATAGCTTGACACAGGGTACTCCACTGGGTGCTTAACCAGGGAATAAACCCACATTCCCCGCCAGCGAGTTTAACTTCGACCCGATCCAGAAAACCTGCAAATGCCCAGCGGGAAAGAAGCTATCAAAAGAAAGCAAAGATACCGACAAGTATGGCAACAGCAAAGCCTTTTTTAAAGGGAAACTCACCGATTGTCGAGACTGTGAACTAAAAACTAAATGTCTAAGAAACCCCGCCACTGTGATAAATGGAGGTTTGAAGGTAGAAAATCCAGGTAATGAAATGGAAATGTTGAAATAAATGAAAAAAGCGAGGATGATGTTAAAAATCAAAAAAAATTTCGAGTAGTTCAGAGGGAGCCGTATTTTACGGTTTTTCCTACAGCCTCGTTATATTTCAGAAGAATACAATAGGCAGACATTATGCTATAGTTCCTTTATGAAAAGTTATAATTGGAATCGAGAGAAGAATGAAATTCTGAAAGTAGAGCGAGGAATATCATTCGAAGAAATTGTCTTCCATATTGGAAATGGTGATGAACTAGATGTATACCCACACCCAAATTATTCCCGTTATCCAAAACAAATGATTTCCGTTGTAATGGTCAAATATTATGTTTATCTGGTTCCCTATGTAGAATCAGAAAATGAAATATTTTTAAAAACAATCATACCTAGCCGTAAGGCAACAAAAAAATATATTGGTGAATAATTATGGTTGAATACAAGTTAGATGAAGAGGAACAAGAAATTCTAAGTGCATTTGAGTCTGGAAAACTCAAATCTGTTCCAAATGTAAAAGATGAAATAGAAAAGCACAGACAAGTTGCAGCAACAACGTTTAAAAAAGATAAAAGAATTAATATTCGTATTGCTAATCGTGACCTTTCAGAACTTCAAAAGCTGGCTTTGGTTGAAGGAATTCCTTATCAAACATTTATTACCAGTATTTTACATAAATTTGCAGATGGTAAATACATAGAAAAACAGTATTAATATACAGAACCTTTCAGAAAAAAATATAACGAACAAGGTTAGATTGTGTGAGCTCCGCGCATCAAACACTTAATTCCTATCCGGCCGCCCTTTCTCCACGCTTTTCATCAACCCGCAACAGCAACAGTAAACCAATAACAAAAAACACCAACGTCGATAATAATGCCTGACGATGGTTTCCCTGGGTTAAATAATTGACCAGTCCATAGCTTAATGGCCCGACTATTGCAGACAAGCGGATAACAACGCCCCATAAGCCAAGAAATTCACCACTACGCTCAGCTGGGGTAAACTTACTCACCAGTGCCCGCCCTACAGACTGACTCGCCCCCATGGCAACGCCAATAATATTCCCGGCAAGCCACATATGTGTCGGTGATACAGCAAAAATAGCGGTCAAAATGGCGATAATCCATAACACCAGTGTGATCGTTAATGTCGGCACTGAGCCTATTCTATCCTGCAAGTGACCACAAATAAATGCGCCTACTGCTGCGGTTACATTGACGACCATAATCAGGATAATCAACTCTTGTCGGCTAAAACCCATCGTCTCCTGCGCATAAATAGCCGCCAAGACAATCACGGTACTGACCCCCGATTGATAAACAGCCAGTGCCAATAAAAAGCGGAATAAATCCTTAAAATGTATGGCTCGCTTAAAGGTTTGGCATAAGCGATTATAACTGAGCCGAAAATAAGAAAGCTTGCTATTACCTGGCTGCGGTACAGCGCGTTCACGTAGCCACAGAAAGGTCGGGGTCGCGGTTAATGCAAAAATGGCAGCCGTCAGCAGTAGAGTTAGCGGGATCGTCTCAGTATCTGCCATGCCCTGCTCTTTTCCCCAAAAAATAATTCCCAGACAAAGCCCTAGAGTTAACAAGCCGCCAAAATAACCAACACTCCAGCCATAGCCTGACATCCGCCCCATTTTTTCTTTGCTCACCAACTCCGGCAAAAAGGCGGCAATCAGGTTTTCCCCCTGCGCAAACATAATCGCCGAGATAATCACCAACAGCATTGATAACCACACATCGCCTGGGTCGACAAATGCCAACAGTGCCGTTGCAACCACACAGCCAACACTGGAAATAAGTAGAAATGTTTTTTTACTCGCCCGATGATCGGCCAAAGCGCCAATAACGGGCCCCGCTATCATCACCACAAAATTAGCCAGGCCGATGGCAATAGACCACAATAATGTTGGCATGCCCGGAGAAATATCCTGCGTACTGGCGGCAATGACACCGACAAAATAGGCACTATAAATCGTCGTCATGATCACCGTGGTGTAGCCTGAATTGGCAAAATCATACAATGCCCAGGCGATTAATTCCCGCCGCTCGGCAACGGGGGTTGCTTGCGGCTTTCCAGCGAGTAAGTTCATTTTATTTTGCCTCCTCTAGCCAGCCACGCATAAAACACTCAACCAGAAGAACCACATCTGCTCTGGCCAGTTTAATATTTTCTATAGAAGGCTGGCGCATCAGCAATTGCATACATACACCCTGCACACTGGCTGTTAAGGCCTGTGCTGCCTGCTGTATCTGCGCATCAGAATGTGAGGTATTCAGCTGTTTCATTAATTGATCGACAAACTCAACCACCCGTTCAAGCGCTTGCAAATACCACTCAGGCACCTGCTCATCTATCGGTGGCTGATGTTCAAATAACATACACCACAAACCTTTGTTGAGCACCGTGAAATCAAGATAGGCAACCGCCATATTTTCAATGCTGACTAAAGCGATTGATTCTCCTGAACTCTGTTCAAGATGGAGCAGTAACTTTTGCCAGGTACGTGCCTTGATATGCATATTCAAGTCATTCATGTTTGCAAATACCATATAGACACTCCCCACGGTATAACCTATATCCATTGCAATTTTACGTACTTTTAAGGCTGAAAAGCCTTGTTCCTGAATAATTTCTTCTGCTGCTTCCAGCACCATTTGTTTGATTTGTTGCTGACTATGTTCACTACGTCTTGCCATATTATTACCGCACTGCCTTACGAATGCTTTAGAATACCTCAATACCGAAAAAGGCAAAAGCCTTTATCACTATCTGGATAGCTGTTATGAACCAAGAACTGATCCCTGTAGTCGATGAAAATGACCAATTTATCGAAAACAAACCCCGTAACCTGGTCCACCAGCTTGGCTTACGCCATAGAGCCGTGCACATTCTGGTGTTTAATGATCAGCAGCAACTTTTTTTACAAAAACGCTCTCTGAGCAAAGATATTAATGCCGGCCTTTGGGATACTTCAGCGGCAGGGCATGTCGATGCAGGCGAAAGCTATGCGGCCTGCGCTCACCGCGAAACGATTGAAGAACTGGGGGTCTGTGTTGACGACAGCCTTAGCTTTTTATTTAAACTGCCTGCAAAACCTGAGACAGGCATGGAATTTGTACAAGTATACCGCAGTTTGCACAATGGCCCGTTTACCTTGGAGGCTGATGAAATTGATGGCGGCGAGTGGCTTGCTATCAAGCAAGTTTCCCAGCGTGTCGCCAATGATGACCCCACCTTGACTGAAACATTTAAAGCCTTATGGTTAAAATTTGAGGGCTAAGTCCATGCATAGAACCGAACTGGAAAACTATTTCAATAATTTACTCAACCCTGCAAGCTTTAAAGATTACTGCCCAAATGGCCTACAACTAGAAGGCTCGGAAAAAATCAAAAAAATAGCCTTTGCTGTTTCTGCAACCCATGACTCAATTACTCAGGCAGCTGATTTAGGTGCTGACAGTTTGGTTGTGCATCATGGTTTATTCTGGAATTTCCATGGGGCACGTCCCCTGACCGGTCACTTTGCCAAGCGTATTTTCCCTTTGGTACAGCACAATATCAATTTATTTGCCTATCACCTCCCCCTAGATGCCCACCCGGCAGTCGGCAATGCCGCCGTATTAGGCCAACTGATAGGCTGTCAGCAGCAAAACCCCTTTGGTGATTACAAAGGCAGCCCTACCGGCATAGAAGGCCTCCTGTCTGAACCACTCACTGCCAAAGAACTCAGCATTAAATTACAGTCAGTACTCAATCATGATGTGATTATTGCCTGCCCCGATGAAAAGCAGTTAATTGAATCAGTGGGCATTATTACCGGCGGTGCCAATAGTGACTGGGCATTAGCCCACAAAGCAGGGCTTGATGCTTTTATAACCGGTGAAATATCCGAGCATGACTGGCATGAAAGCCAGGAAAATGGCATACATATGTTTGCCGGTGGGCATTATGCGACAGAGATTTTTGGCGTATTGGCTTTAATGCAAAGACTACAAGCTGAACACACATTGGAATGTGTGTTTATTGATAGTGATAATCCGGCTTAGACGATAATTCTAAGCCGGGTGAATTCAGGCACTTCATTATTAAAACGCAAGGTGGACAGTCTTTTTTGCCCATCATTCAGCATATACTTCGCACGGCCATGGCAAATGGGCAGCAAACCTAATTTCTGCTATATTTAAACATTGGGGAGTAGGCTAAAACTTATCTCCCTATCCCTGAGACTATTAAGGAGAAAAAAATGAGTATATGGTCAAAAGTGATAACAGCTCTGCGTGGTAGTGCGAATGAAGCGGGTGAAGCATTTGCAGATGCTCAAGCCTTGAAAATTCTGGATCAGGAAGTACGCGACGCAACAGAGGAACTAAAAAACTCTAAAGATGACCTGACCGAGAAGATGGCAAGACAAAAAGTCGCCGAACAAAAATGCGCGGCACTTGCGAGCCAAATAACTGAATTTGAAGATTATGCCATTCAGGCTCTGGAAAAAAAGGATGAAACCCTGGCTTTAGAGCTCGCCGAAAAAGTGGCAGAACTGGAGAAACAGCTGAATATAGAACAAAATTCCTGTGACGACTACACAAATAGTGCAGATAGTTTACGCCATGCCATTGCACTGGCAGACCAAAATATTAAGCACTTAAAACAGCAAGTAGAAACGGTAAAAGCAACCGAAAGCGTGCAACGCGCCCAGGCAGCCGTTACTGAGCAACACAGTGATTCCGCTTCCAAGCTGGCAAAGGCAATGGACTCACTAGAGCGCATCAAAGAAAAACAGG
>DAOVWV010000259.1 GCA_030636485.1 Methyloprofundus sp. | reverse complement strand
TAGAATGACAGCCTAAACAATACTGTACATAGAGATGCGCACCGTTTTCCAACGATGCTTTGTCTGTTAAGTCAATATCTGCCGAGTCTAGTTCCATACTCGGCGAAGCAAATACACCGAGTGGCATCAAGAGTAATAGGCAGGTTTGTAATAATTTTTTCATATTAGTCTAGGCTCCCCTTAACTTTTTTTGCAATGTTGACACCGACGTTAGCAATGCCCGCTGGGTTAGGACGTTTGTGTATCACAGTGTGTCCATTTTCCTCAACTGGAACATCTTTAGTCATTTTTGACATCGCTTTCTTGAGCCCTGGAATACGGTCTTCAAGCGTAGGTTGCTCTGTGAGACGGTCAGGAACTGGCTTGGTTTTTTCCCAGCGAGTATAAACCGGCATTAATAGGAAAAAGCCAAAATAGATTGCAGTAAAAACCCGTGCAGCCATTGTAGCTCCAGCTGTGGGTGCTTGCATACCAAGGTAGCCAAGACCTAAAAAGCTAATAACAAAAAGTGCTAATGCTTTTTTGTAGATACCACCACGATAGCGTATGGATTTAACGGGGCTACGATCTAGCCAAGGTAACAAGAATAAGACGACAATCGCACCGCCCATCGCGATAACGCCGGCAAATTTATCCGGAACCGCTCTTAAAATTGCATAGAATGGGGTGAAATACCAGACAGGGGCAATATGCTCTGGAGTCGCAAGTGGGTCAGCTGGGATAAAGTTAGCATGTTCCAGAAAGTAGCCGCCCATTTCCGGCATATAAAATATGACCGTAGCAAAAAAGAACAGGAAGACTGCAACACCGACGATATCTTTTACCGTGTAATAAGGATGGAAAGGAATGCCGTCTACAGGATGTCCCCAAGGGTCTTTAGATTCTTTGATTTCTATGCCGTCAGGGTTGTTTGATCCCACTTCATGCAAGGCAATGATATGTAGAAATACCAACATGATTAAAATCAATGGAATGGCAATGACATGGAAAGCAAAGAAGCGATTCAGTGTTGCATCAGAGATAACATAATCACCCCGTACCCAGAGCGATAAATCATCACCAATAATAGGGATCGCGCTGAATAAAGAGATAATAACCTGAGCACCCCAGTAAGACATTTGTCCCCAAGGAAGTAAATAGCCCATAAATGCTTCTGCCATTAAGGCTAAGAAGATCAACATGCCAAAAATCCAGATCAGCTCTCTAGGTTGTTTGTAAGAACCATAAATAAGCCCACGGAACATGTGCAGGTAAACCACGATAAAAAAGGCTGACGCTCCCGTTGAGTGCATATAGCGTACTAGCCAGCCCCAGGGGACTTCGCGCATGATATATTCTACCGAATCGAATGCCAGGCCTGCATCAGGCTTGTAGTTCATGGTCAGTAAAATGCCGGTAATAAACTGGTTAACTAGCACCAGCAGTGCCAAAGAACCAAAGAAATACCAGAAGTTAAAGTTTTTTGGCGCGTAATATTGCGCCATATGTTCATTCCACAGTTTGGTCATTGGGAAGCGGTCGAGAAACCAGCTACCACATTCATTTAAGTATTTTGATTTCATGCTTCAGCCTCCGTAGAACCTTCACCAACCATGATGCGTGTGTCAGTGATATAACGGTGTGGTGGGACATCCAAATTTGTTGGTGCGGGAACGCCTTTAACGACACGGCCGGCTAAATCAAATCCCGAACCATGACATGGGCAGAAAAATCCACCTTTCCAGTCAGGACCTAAATCATTTGGTGCTGTTTCTGGGCGGAAAGTGGGAGAGCAGCCCAGATGAGTGCATAGCCCGACAGCAACAAATAGCTCAGGCTTAATAGAGCGGAATTCATTTTGACTGGATTCTGGCTGATTGGATTCTAATGAATTAGGATCCGCTAACTTGGCTGTGTCGGTTGCCAGGATTTCCAGCACAGCAGGCGTACGGCTAAGAACCCAGACAGGTTTGCCACGCCATGCGGCGCGGATTAGCTGCCCGGGTTCTATTTTACTGATATCAATTTCTACTGGAGCTCCTGCTGCTTTTGCCTTGGTACTAGGCTGCATTTGCGACAGAAAAGGGACTGCAATGTAGCCAGTACCCACAGCACCAACGACTGTTAAAGCCGTTGTTAGAAATTGGCGTTTTGAATTATCGACGCCTTGTTCGCTCATGAATTATGCTCCTCGTTATGTGTTTTACAACTTTTTCTTTATTATTGGCTCAATAGTACATGAGAGTTGATGTCTTTTGAAGCCTGTTTTAGCATTCTTTTTGTATTTTTCTTATATGCACTCTTTTAGTGCATTAATAAAGGCATTATTTTCTTCTGGTTTACCAATGGTGACACGTAAACAGTCAGTTAATAAGCCTTGTTGTGGCGAGAGGTTTTTTATTAAAATACCTTGCTCTTTTAAAGCATTAAAAATATCTGTTGCCTTATCTTTAGGCGTACGGAAAAGAATAAAGTTTGCTGCACTTGGGCAGGGAGTCATTCCTTTTATTGTACTTAACTGGAGAAACACTCGCGCACGCTCCAGACATATTGTTTGAGTTTGTTCGGCAAATAACTCAGGATGAGAGAGTGCAAATTCAGCACTGCACTGGGTGAGAATATTAATATTATAAGGTAATCTAGCCTTGTTTAGTTCATTGATTAGAGCAGGTGAGCCTGCAATAAAGCCTAAACGCAGGCCTGCCAAACCTAGTTTAGATACCGTGCGCATGACCAATAAATTATTATATTGGGCAAGTTTGCCGATAAAACTAAAATCAGTAAAGGGTGCATAGGCTTCATCAAGTATGACCAGACCATTGCTGTGCTGAATAATTTGCTCTATCGCATCGCTATCAAATAAATTGCCGGTTGGGTTGTTCGGGTAGGCAAGAAAGATAATTTCGGGTTGCTGACTTTTTATCGTGGCTAATGTGACAGCAAGGTCAAGTTCAAAATTATTAGCGAGCAAAGGGAGCCCCTGATAGTTTAGCCCTAAACATTGCGCTATTTGTTTGTACATGACAAAACTAGGCTCTGGTGCCATCACCGTTGCATCGGCAGGTAATGCCATCAGCAATAGCTGAATGATTTCATCAGAGCCATTGCCTAATAATATCTCACTTTCTGCGGGAATCTGGTTATATTCTTTGAGAATGCGACAAAGTGCTTTGGCCTCTGGGTCAGGATAGCGATTAATGGCAGCATCGTGAACGATATTTAGCCATTCCGCTTTAATTTCTTCTGGCCAGGTATAAGGATTTTCCATTGCATCAAGCTTGATATAGCCTGTTGCATCCGCTACTTTATAAGCCGTTAATGCCCTGATTTCAGGACGAATAACGGCAGAGATAAGGTCTTGTTCTGTCATGTATTTAGATGATTACGCGTCAACACGTTTGAAATGGTGTACCCAGACTGGTGCGGACTCATCCCACTCCATGCCTTTGTGCATCTTTAGAATCAGGTTTTTATACATTTCCAACGAAGGGTAACCTTCTGCCTGCGCACCGGCATCTCCCATATCGCCTAACGTTTCCCGTGTTAGGTCGGTGACAATAAACGCCTGTCCTTCCAGAGTAAAAGTTTCATTCGGGTAGGCATAGACACCATCACGGCGTTGCTGTGTTTTTCTGCCACTCAGTGCCGCTTCGACTAATTTAGGGTGAGTGACTAGGCGGTCAATGCTACAGGTTTTTTCAGGTAAGTCTGTCATTTTATTGTTTCTCTTGATATTATTTCAATTTTAGTTCCCACGGTCTCCGTGGGAACTCGTCTGGGAGTGCTTTGCGTTTCGTAACGCAGAGCGTTGTAAATTACTTATTTCACTCTATATTCTGCCGCCCGCGCATGTGCCGTCAAACTTTCTCCGCGTGCTAACACCGAAGCTGTTTTACC
>DAOVWV010000305.1 GCA_030636485.1 Methyloprofundus sp. | reverse complement strand
TGGTCGCAACAGAGCAAAGCCCTACACAAGATAGCGCCACTCTGGAATTAATACTGGATGAAGCGATTACCCGCGAAGTTCCTAGTCTGGAAAAAGGCCTGTCGATGATAAAACTGTTTGCCGCCGTTGCACCTTTATTAGGCTTACTAGGAACGGTAACGGGTATGATCGCTACGTTCCAATCCATTAGTTTATTTGGTACCGGAGACCCTAAACTGATGGCCGATGGTATTTCCCAGGCCTTGGTGACGACTATGCTGGGGCTATGTGTCGCCATTCCCCTGTTATTTTTACACAATCTGGTCGCCTCACGCAGTAAAACGCTGGTACAGATATTAGATGAACAAAGTGCGGGTATCATGAGCCGCCGCGCAGGTAAGTAATGGAATTTATAGACGATATACGCAATTTCCTCTACTCGGGCGGTGATGTCTTATGGGTTATTTTAGGTGTTGCCATTTGCCTGTGGTGTCTGATCATTGAACGGCTGATTTTTTTCAAACAAAATTACCCTAGCTTACGTGATAGCTGTCTGGACAGCTGGAATCAGCGCAATGACAAGCAATCGGCCTACGCCTTATTTATCCGTCAGGAACTGATTTCTGATGTCTTGATTCAGATGAACCGCAGCGTTTCAATCATCAAGGTACTGATTGCCTTATGCCCTCTTCTCGGCTTATTAGGCACGGTAACCGGCATGATTGATGTGTTTGATGTCATGGCTGTTACCGGTACAGGAAATGCACGGGCGATGGCAGCCGGTGTTTCCAAGGCAACCATACCGACGATGGCCGGCATGGTGATTGCCATTGCCGGGCTGTATTTCAGCAAACTGATCGAAGAGCGTGTCAGTGATGAATCGCACCATTTGGCGGATTTATTAAAATATCATTAAGCCTACACAGTACAACAAATGATACAGGCTAATTTAACTTTCCATGTTTTACGTGGAAATAAGCTCCGCACGTGTGAGCTACCCCATTAAACAGACATGACCTCAATGTCATCAGTTAAAATATAGAGATTAAAAACTATGCGCCGCAGAGCTAATCGTTCCTCATCCGAGCAGAATGCTGATATAGATATGACCCCCATGCTGGATATTGTCTTTATCATGCTTATTTTCTTTATCGTCACCACCTCATTTGTCAAAGAATCAGGAATAGATGTCAACCGTCCCAGCGCAAAAACAGGCGTGACTAAAGCACAAGGGAATATTATTGTCGGCATTAAAGCCAATGGTGATGTCTGGATAGACAAGCGCCTGGTCGATTTTCGGGCAGTACGCGCGAATGTCTCACGCCTGCATATGGAAAACCCATTGGGTTCCGTTATTATTGCAGCGGATAAAGACACAAAAACCCAGGCCTTAGTCCAGGTGATTGATCAAATACGTTTGGCTGGCATCATGAATCCCGCCATTGCAACCGAGTCGGAATCACAGTGATTCGCTTAATACTCTCGCTATTGATTGGCATCGCTATTGCATTGGGCTTATTCTGGGCCATGCAATATATGATCAGCAACAATCAACAAGGCTTAAAAAAAACCGACAACCTGCGCATGACTGAATTTGTACGTTTTAAACGTGATTCAAAAATTCAGACCAAAGATCGCCTGGTTCCCGAAAAGCCAAAACCTAAAGAGCGCCCTACCCAGCCAAAAATACAGACACACAGTGCCAAAGTAACTCAGACAGCACTGCCTGATATGGATATACCCAATCTGGATATCCCTCTGCAAAGCAGTGATTTTGGAGGCTCTGTTTTATCTGGCCTGCAAGTGGGTGCTGGAAAGATCAGCACCAACGTCATCCCTTTAGTAAGAATCCCTCCCACTTACCCGATGCGAGCATCACGCCGCCGCATTCAGGGCTGGGTAAAAGTGGAATTCACCATTACTAAAAAAGGCACCGTCACAGATGCCGTGGTTATCGACTCAAAACCTAGCACCATCTTTAATAGCGCGGCACTGAAAGCAATCAAACGCTGGAAGTTCAAACCGCATATTATCGCGGGTGAAGCCTATGAGCAACGGGCAGTGCAAACTCTGGAATTTAAACTATCGCGATGAAAAATACTCTTGGCAATAGCCTAAAAATCGGGCTAATAAGTCTCAGCCTGTGCCTATTAGCGCCCCCTGTATACGCAGAAGAAAAGCCAACAACGATTTCTCCCTGGGTATACAAACAGCTCAGTAAAGCAGAAGCCTTAATAGGCAAGCAAGCCTACCCTCAGGCACGGCAAAAATTAAAAAAAATACTGCCCGAGCTCGATAAAAACAGCTATGAACAAGCGATTACCCTACGTAGTCTGGCCTCTGTTTATGCACTGGAAAATCAATATCAAAAAGCGGCAAAATCATTAGAGCAAGCACTGGCAACCCAAGCACTGAGCGAGGAACAAAATCAGGAAGCGCTCCTTAATTTAGGCCAGCTCTATATGGCGACCGAGCAATACCAAAAGGCGGTCAACACTTTAAACCCGTGGCTAAAGCAACATCCGGATACAAAAAATACCCAGGTCAGAATCTTATTGGCCAATGCCTATGCGCAATTAAAACAATACCGCAATGCCCTGCCCTATATAGAGCACGTTGTTAAGCATTCCAAAAAGCCTAAAGAAAGCTGGCTACAACTTAACCTGGCAATAAATTATGAACTGGAAAACTACCCGGCTGCAGCCAGTGTATTACGCAAACTGCTTGCCCAGTACCCAGACAAAAAAAACTATTGGCAGCAGTTAGCCTCCGTTTATCAACAGACCCAACAAACCTCCAAAGCATTAGCCATAAAACACTTAGCCTACAAAAAGGGCTTTATCAGCTCAGAGGCTGAGCTATTACAGTTATTTAATTTATTTCTCTACACCAAACAACCCTATCAAGCGGCTAATCTACTCAATAAGGAACTGGATCGCCAAGGCGTAAAACAGACAGCCGCCAACTGGGAACTACTGGCAAACGCCTGGACACGCGCCAGAGAATACAAAAAAGCCATTAACGCACTCGAAAAAGCCTCTTCATTACACGAAAAAGGCGAACTCTATTTACAGCTTGGCCGCATCCATGTCGAGCAGGAGCTCTGGCAGGCCGCAATAAGCGCGATTAATAAAGCACTGAAAAAAGGCAGTTTAAAACAGACCGGTGAAGCCTATATATTGCTGGGCATGAGCTATTATGAAACCCAGCAATTACCCCCGGCAAAACAGGCTTTTAAAAAAGCGCAGCAATACCGTAAAACTAAAAAATCAGCGGGGCAGTGGTTGAGTTATATTGGGGGGAATGCGGGGTAATAGAATACATAAAAACCAACAAGGGTGCTCCAACGAACCACGTCGTTAGCTTTCTAAAGGAGTACTCAATAGATAAAGAGTATCTTTACTAAAATCTTGTTCGTG
>DAOVWV010000255.1 GCA_030636485.1 Methyloprofundus sp. | reverse complement strand
AGAACCGCCTGAAGAACCAGCCAGGTCATCATATATAGCAACATGCAATGGAATAAGTTGAGGATTAGGAGTATCGGGGGTAGCATATATATAGGGACATACAGCAGCCATTCTTGCCCCTCTCCGGGTTGCTTCAGTCAATACATTCCAGGTATATAATGCACGTGCCAATTCAAATACACCAAATAGTAAAGCGAAATAAAAAACAGCCACAAACGCAAATTCCACGGTTTCAGCGCCTTGCTGATAATACCTTAGTTTCTTTTTCATTGGGCAAACCTCATAACACTTGATGCAGCCAACGTAAATGAGCTATCAAATCCGACACTCCCGCCCGTACTTAAGCCCGTTAAGGCACCTAAGGCAGACCCCAAAATCAAATCATGCTGATAGGTAGCCTCCACTCTCACATGATCGCTCTCTGGGCCTACAATCGTTATCGTTGTAACTATTAACGCATCACCCTTAGGTAACAAAGGCGGCGCAGTACTGGTTACATTACCATACTTAAGCAAGCTCTCAGCGATAGGCTTGCGTACCCCAAATTCCCCGCTTACTTCAGACATATAGCGAGCCGCACCTTGTGTCGCTTTAGTCAGCGCATTCAGGGTATAAAATATAATCCCCACTTCACCGACAAGCAGAATAAACATTAATAAAACAGGAATAACAAGGGTAAATTCAACAACCGAAGCCCCCTGCTGGTGTTTAATATTCATCAGGAATCTCCACTGCCTTGGCTTTTAAATAATACAATTTTGAAAGGGCCATAAATGACTGCGTTATTAGGGTCGGCGTTACCGGAATCTGAGCAAACCTCTAATATTTCAATATAAATTGTATTGTCTGGTGCTTTTTCTGAAGGACGTTTAACTAAAACACACATTCGAGCTACAGCATCTTCAGCTCCTACTGCTGCTTTAATACTCGTTAACCCCTTTTGGATACCGTCACAGTCCCCAATAGGAACAGTCATAACCCTCATATTTTTTTTTCCTTCAAGATTATCAGGGGTCAATTGATCGTCTTCATAGGCATCTTCAGCATTATGGTCTGGGTCATAGTATTCCTCTGCTGAATAAGCAGTCGTTACGGTATCTCTGGATATGCGTAAATCAATACCTTGACTTACAGGGCCAACTTTGAACCCAGGTGCTAATTTCAGACTGTCTTCAGCAATGGTGCATGAATCAACATCGCCAGCAAGGCTGGCTTTTATATCAGCCCCGCTAGGAGAATCAGCAACAGTCAGCAATTCAAAATTTCCGGCTTCAAGACCAGCATCTATGCAAGCATCATATTCAGCAACAGGTAGACTCTTATCGCAGGATTCTCTTTTATGTATGCCAAATTCTTCATTAAGGTTATATCCATAACAATCAATGTATGAATCAGCATCTGCTGGAGAATCCGTCTTACAATCTGTGTCCATTTGTACGCCTTCTGCAATTGGATCCTCGTCAGCGGCACAAAGCACAAAAGGAACGATCTTACAATTCTGCCCCATCGGCCCGGCAGTCGAAACCGCGCCCACATTGTGTGAGGGATCCTTTGTCACAGCCTGAATAAAAAAATGAGTGACGGGTAATGCATTAAACGAAACCTGTACAAAAGGCCCTGCTCCATTAGCAACAAATGGCCTCACTTTCTCAGAAAATTTAAAATTATCCTCCGTCAGTGTTAATTTAGATAATTCCGCATTCCCGGTAGCTTCTATAAATAAATCAAACGTGTCGATACCTGCAGCGATTGAATCTGCAATCGGATTCGTCATATTCCCATCTTGTCTAATGGCAGCACTTAAGGCCGCTGCATCCAAGGCATTTTGCAAACGGGTTTTATTGACTAGAACATGGCCTGTATCGATTGCCAAGCCAATCATACCCAACATCCCAATCATAAACACAAGGGTAAGCAACAGTGTTGCCCCTTGCTGATATTTTGTATTGTACTGTCGCATATTATCCTCCAGTAGTAAAAGCATTGCGTCTCCGGGGAAATCCTCCCGGCGACGTAACTTCTCATTATTCACGGGCAAATGCAGATAAAGCTTGTGCCCAGGCTAGCCTGGGTAAGCGCGTCATTCCTGAAGTCTGTTTAACATAGGATGTGCTGACGGCAGGAAGCGCATCAATCACCGAAAGATGCGCTGGTTCCCCGCGCTCTGCGTCCCGCGACGCAGAGCGTCGACCCATGCATTCCCACGCGGAGCGTGGGAACGAGATCCAAGATGCGCTTCGTGCCTCTGCACATCCTATCTCTGTTACCTTAACTTAACCGCAGTGACGTTCTGCGTGGAAACCCATAAACCCGTCTTAATTACCCACCTCAAACTCAACAGCCTCCTTGCCCTGCTTAAGATCAGTACTTCCAGCACGATAGACCTGAATCGCACCCTGTGATTTTTGGCCATCGATACCCAGCACAGGCCGATCAACATAGCCTGCATTAGGATTGAGCGTTTGAGCCTCAACCATATTCTTCACAGACTTGCCCCAGCTTTCATCGACAGCCACGGGTTTTGATTGCCAGTCAGTGCAACCAGAGAGCAAAACAGTACCCGATAACAAAATCAACACGGTCGTTTTTGGGTTCATTAATTTTTTCATAAGCGGCTGTCCTCTTCAATTAATTGATGTCCGAATTGCCCCTCTAAACCACCATTGGCATCATTCAGATTTAAACTCTCATCGTTCGTCATTGATTTTGCACTTAAAGATTCAAGGCGGCCTAAGATATAAAAATCCTTATCATCAGGCTCCACATAATAATCTGTCGGTAATTTTATATTCTCAGCAAGTATCGGCTTGGCTAAATGCGGGGTGACAAAAATCACCAGTTCGGTACGCTCTTTAATAAATTTCTCACTGCGGAATAAAATACCCAGCACTGGAATATCACCTAACCAGGGAAATTTATCGACATTTGAGCGCACTTTATCGCTGATCAACCCCGCAATACTCATCGTCTGCCCATCGCCTAATTCAATGGTACTGCTTGCTTCCCGCAAGGTTAAAGACGGGATGGAAAAACTGGCAGCCCCGGGAACACCCGCAATAATGGCCGCATCTTCTGATAACTCACTCACCCCCACATTCAGATTCAGGTTAATGCGCCCCGAATCTAAAACCACAGGCAGCATACGCATAGTGATACCAAACTGCTTGAATTCAATAGTGATTGCAGTTCCACCACCACTACCAACACCACCAGATTGAGGCACCGGCACCGGGAATTCACCCCCGGAAATAAACGTTGCCTCCTGCCCCGAGAGCGTGGTCAGAACGGGTTCTGCCAGAATTTTAGCTAAGCTTTCATTTTCCGCCGCATCAATGGTCAGATTGAATGCATAATTACCGCTAATCCCACTTAAAAAAAGCCCCATGGAATCCACACTGGGGGTGCTGCCAGGAATGAGAGATGGCAGCAAAGACCCACCAGAATTGAGTGCACCGAAGGCAAAATTATCACTCGCATGTAGAGAATTATATTTAACATCCAACCCACGAAATAATTTCCGGTCAATTTCAGCGATCGTCACATTCAGCATCACCTGCTGCCCTCCCCCGACACTCATCAGGTTGATGATTTGCGGCACATCCCCTTTACTTTGTTCTTTATTTTTAGAATTCCCAACATTAATGCTGGTCGACCCATCGCCAGAGCCACCGCCTTGTTTGTTTTTACTCGAAGACCCACCCAAAAAACTTTGCGCGATATCAAGCGCTGCCTGCATACTCGCCAGGCTCGTTATTTCACCACTTAACACAATACTTTTTTGGGATGAGCGGACGTAAATCTCTTCCCTGGGTAACAATTCAAACAGTTTAGCCTTCAGGCTTTCCAGGTCATGCGTGACTTCGATATTAATGATTTGCGACATTTTATTATTCGCCCCCCAAATCATCGCATTGGTTGTGCCTAATT
>DAOVWV010000076.1 GCA_030636485.1 Methyloprofundus sp. | reverse complement strand
GTCGCCCTTATATCCTCACAAAACCAGTTATTATTCATTTCATTGACTTTATCAATCAAAATAAACCCAGGTTCTGCATAATCGTAGGTTGAGGACATAATAATGTCCCATAAACGACGTGCAGGCATTGTCTTGGTGATTTTACAGGCCACCAGACCGTCTTCATTTTCTACATAACCTTCGGTATGCGGTAAATCACGCCAGAGAACAATAGAGCCATCATTTAAGTCCAGCTGATCTTCTTCCAGCTCGCGTTGCATAATAGGAAAAGACAGCCGCCAGGATTTATCTGCTTTGACTGCTTCGACAAATTCTGCGGTAATCAGTAAAGACAAATTAAACTGGCGTAAACGACCGTCTTCACGCTTGGCGCGAATAAACTCAACTACATCTGGATGGCCTATATCAAAAGTGGCCATTTGTGCGCCACGTCGTCCACCTGCGGAGGAAACGGTGAAACACATTTTGTCGTATATATCCATAAAGGATAAGGGGCCGGAAGTGTAGGCACCTGCACCTGAAACGTAGGCATCCTTTGGTCTGAGGGTCGAAAATTCATAGCCAATATCACATCCGGCTTTTAACGTAAGCCCCGCCTCATGCACCTTGCCAAGAATATCATCCATAGAATCGATGATAGACCCTGATACGGTACAGTTGATCGTTGAAGTTGCCGGTTTATGTTCATGTGCACCTGCATTAGAGATAATACGTCCGGCTGGAATAACGCCCTGGCGTAAAGCCCATAAAAATTCCTTATAGTATTTATCCTGTTTGGCCTTACTTTTTTCCACACTGGACAAGGCTCTGGCAACACGCTGATAAGTTTCATCAATGCTGCCATCAATGTTATCACCTGATTTGGTTTTTAGACGGTATTTTGTATCCCATATATCTGCGGAAGCATCTTGTAAGGGGATGTCCATTATTGCATCCGCATCAGTGTGTCGCTTGTTGCTCATATCTCATCCTGGCATTTAGTTGGCGCATAGCAATAGTCATTTAAAATATGTATCGCGTGCCTTTTTTACAGAGGATCAGGCGCGAATGGTGCACTGCTATGCGTTCAGTTTATTTTTTAAGGATGGGCATAATAACACAATATGTAGTGGCTGATAGATTTTTAAATACTATATAAGGTAATTTGATCATTGTTTGTCCTTATGACTTATTTCCCTAAGTTTATCAGCGGTCACAGTGTTCTAAAACATCAGTTTCAAAGGTTCTGTACTCCATCATTGTCAAACAAGCTAGGCTCGTGTATAAGATGTGTAAATTCATAATAGAGTATCGACAGATTAAAAGGACTATAAATTTGATGATCCCGCCTGCACTGATAAACGCATTTAATAGCCGCGTTGTGTGTTTATGTACTTACTTTTCTTTGCTCTCTATATGGTTGTTTATACTTGTTATTGGTCTAAGCTATAGTACATCTAGCATGGCAAGCTCTAAAGCAGAGTTGTCAGTTACCCAAAAAAATCTGGAAAAAGTCAGTCTACAACTTGCCTGGAAACATCAATTTGAATTTGCCGGTTTTTACGCTGCCATTGAACAGGGTTACTTTGCCGAACAAGGCCTGGAGGTTGAAGTTCGCGAATATCAGCAAAAAGTTGATCATATTGATGCGGTACTAAAAGGGCAGGCTGATTTTGGTATTGCCTCGGATAACCTATTGCATCGCCGATTACAGGGACAGCCAGTGGTATTATTGGCTAATTATTTTAGACGCTATCCCTTGGTTATTTTAGCGCGTCCAGGTATCCATTCCTTAGCGGATCTAAAAGGCAAACGACTGATGATTGCCGCAAAGGATCGAGATTCTATTATTATTCGCGCCGCTTTTCATCAGGCTGGACTTGTTCCAGGTGAAAACATTGAGCTACTTGCCCATAATTTTAATGCCGAACCTTTTATGCAGGGCGAGGTCGATGCGATGACGGCCTTTTACTCTAATGAACCCTATTTGCTGGAACAGCAAAATATTCCTTATGAGCTGATTGAGCTAACGGATGCGCTGCCTAGTTTGGGGGCCGCTAATCTGTTTACCAGTGAACAGTATGCCAGGCAATATCCGCAACGTACACGGGCTTTTCTTAAAGCAGCTAACCAAGGCTGGGCTTATGCTCTGGAAAATCCTGAGGAAATCATTCATCTTATTCAACAGCAATATTCGACTCACAAAAGTCACGCTGCCTTAGTGTATGAAGCGGATAAAGTACGTGAACTGATGATGCCCGATAAATACCCTATAGGCTCCGTGTTTGTTGAGCGTATCCGTTCGGTCACGCAGGCGATACTCGCTGTGGGTGATTTTGATGGTGTTACCCATTTACAGGGATTATTATTTGAGCATCAAGATAAGGGAGCGTTATTCAATCAATCATTCTGGCTCTCTGAAAATAAGTGGCTAAGCCCTGAAGAAAAGAAATGGGTGCAGCAGCACCCAGTTATTCGCGCCCGGGTTGGAAATTTTCCTCCTTATGATTATTGGGATAATGGACCCAAGGGCATTTCAGTGGATTTGCTGAATAAGATTGCTGCAAAAATGGGGATTCAAGTCCAGTATATTCATGATATACCCTGGGCTGATGCCTTTGACGATATGCGTCACCATAAGCAGCTGGATTTAATTCTTACCGCAAGACGCACAGCAGAACGCGAAAGGTTTATGGCATTCAGTGATGATTACCTGAAATTGCCCTGGGTTATTTTTACCCGTCAGGATACTGAGAATATTTTTGCTTTAGAAGACCTTTTTGCTAAGCAGGTCGCTATAGAAGAGGGCTATCTATTACATCAACGTCTGAGCAAAGAGTTTCCACAGATCAATTTACAATTATTTGCTGATACATCTGACGCACTAGTCGCACTAAGTGAAGGACGCGCTGATGCTTATGTGGGGAACCTGACCAGCGCATCCTATCATATTAGCCAAAGAGGGCTTAATAACCTTAAGGTTGCTGCGCCTATCGGCCTTTTTGATAAGCATGATCTGGCCTTTGCTGTACGGGATGACTGGTCAATATTGGCCGCATTACTTAATAAAGGTCTGGCAGAAATTTCGCCCGCAGAGCGTAGTGAGATTAATCGCAAATATTTTAGTGTAGAAATTGATCGTGGCGTGGATTATGGCTATATAAAGAAAGTATTACTGGGCATAGTGCTTTTATTGGTTTTGGCTCTGCTGTGGAATTACCTGCTACAGCGTAAAGTCGCAGAACGGACTGCCCAATTTCAGCAGGAGCTTATGAGTCGCCGTCAAGGGGAGGCGAAGTACCGGCGTTTAATCAGCTCTTTAGGTGGTGATTTTATCTTTTTTACCCTCAATACTAATGGCCTAATGAGTTATATTAGTCCGTCAGTGACGGAGATACTAGGCTATACCCCCGAAGAGTGTGAGCATGTACACTATAGTTACTTTCATACCAACGCAGCTGTTAGCTTACAGGCGATTGCACGAACAAACAGTGGATTGAAGGGGGAATGGCACGCACCTTTTGAAGCAGAGTTAAGACATAAAGATGGTAGCCTAATAATGATTGAGGCGACTGAAAGCCCTATTTTCGATGATCATGATCAGGTGATTGCACTCGAAGGGGTGGTGCATAATATTAGCAAACGCAAACAGGCAGAGCGTGAACTACAACAACATAAGCAACAACTAGAATCGCAGGTGGAGGCGCGTACAGTTGAATTGCGTAAGCTCTCACGTGCAGTGGATCAGGGTGATAGTAGCATTATGATCACCGACTTTGAAGGAATAATTGAATTTGTTAACTCCGCTTTTATGCGGAGTACTGGCTATACTGAGCAGGAGATACTGGGTCAGAATCCAAGAGTATTGCAGAGTGGTGTTCAAGATACTGCTTTTTATCAGTCTATGTGGGCGACTCTAACTCAGGGAGAAGTATGGCGCGGGGAGCTCTATAATAAACGTAAAGATGGCTCCTTGTTCTGGGAGTTTTCCAGTATCTCTCCTATCAAGGATGAGCGTGGCAATACTACGCATTATGTCGCTGTTAAAGAAGATATT
Source organism: Methyloprofundus sp. (assembly GCA_030636485.1). Classification (GTDB taxonomy): domain Bacteria; phylum Pseudomonadota; class Gammaproteobacteria; order Methylococcales; family Methylomonadaceae; genus Methyloprofundus. The sequence goes on along the minus strand of DAOVWV010000076.1, from coordinate 3,381 downwards.
ACCGCGCGTAAAGAGGCTGAACGGGCATTAAGTAAGAGTGAAGAGATGTTTAGGGGAGTGGTTGAAAATGCCCCCGTGTTAATTGATGCCTTTGATGAAAATGGGCGTTGTACTATATGGAATAAACAATGCGAGAAAACTTTTGGCTACACTATTGATGAGATCAATGCAGCCGAAGAACCTTTAGCGCTTTTTTATCCTGATGAGAAGACGCGTCATGAAGTGATGAGCAGCATCACTTCAGGCCCAGGTGGTACCTATAAAGAGTGGCGACCACTGACGAAAGCAGGTCAGCAACTCGTCACCTATTGGGCTAATATTAAAGTGGCTGATGGGGTTATTATCAGTATTGGCTATGATGATACTGAACGGCAAAGACAGAGAGCTGAATTGGTTGAGCTGAGTGCGCGGATGAAAAAAATCGCCTCCCGACTCCCCGGAATGATTTATCAAATGAAGGTACGTGCTGATGGTAGCAGTTGTATGCCTTATGCCAGTGATGCTATTTGGGATTTATTTCATGTGACCGCTGAAGAGGTGCGGGAAAATGATAGTAAACTGTATGAAAATATTAATCCTGCTGATCTAGAATTAATGGCGCAGTCGATTGAGCACTGTAAAAAAGAACTGGTACCGTGGCAGCAAGAATTCCGCATCACTGACACAAATGGCAAGACACGTTGGCTATTCGGCAGCTCAGTACCTGAGCGTACTGAAGAAGGTGGTTTCTTATGGCATGGTTTTGTTAATGACATTAGCGCACAGAAAATGGCAGAAAACCAGTTACGCCTTGCAGCCAGTGTTTTTGAACATTCACAGCAAAGCATCATGATCACTGGTACCGATAACCGCATCATTGATGTTAACCCCGCCTATCTGGAGTTGACAGGCTATACGCGTGAAGAAATGTTAGGCAATAAGCCACGCATACTGAGCTCTGATCTACAGAGTGCAGATTTCTATCGCAAAATGTGGCGAACGATTAAGCAGCAGGGGCACTGGGAAGGAGAGCTGTGGAATATTAAAAAATCAGGTGAATTATTTGCTGAACGGCAAACGATTAATGTGGTGGAAGATACGGAAGGTAAGTTACAGCATTATGTTTCGGTTGCTTCGGATATTACCCATTTAAAAAAGCATGAGGCTAATTTAGAGCAACTGGCTTATAACGATGCTTTAACGGGACTGCCTAACCGGCGGCTGTTGAATGATCGCATACAGCAGGCACTGATACTGGCAAAACGACATAAAAAACAGGTGGCTGTCTGTTATCTTGATCTCGATGGCTTCAAGCCCATCAATGATAACTATGGGCATAAGGCAGGTGACCAGGTACTGGTAAATACTGCCGAGAGACTTCAAGTGTCAGTCCGTACCGGGGATACCGTCTCGCGCTTAGGTGGGGATGAGTTTGTACTATTAATTCTGGATCTACATGACACCGAGGAGTTAGAGCAGATTATTGCCCGTGTTTTACAAACACTTTCACAGCCTTATAGCTTCTCAGGTGATGCTGTGATCGTCTCGGCCAGTATTGGGATTGCATTGTATCCCGAAGATGACAGTGAGGCGGAAATGCTATTACGACATGCTGACCAGGCGATGTATATTGCTAAAAGAGCAGGAAAAAACTGCCACCACTACTTTGACCCTGAAGAAGACCAGCGCATAAGCGAAGAGCAGTTGCTGCAACGAGAGCTAGAAGATGCAATAAGCGAAGAGCAGTTCGTACTTTTTTACCAGCCTAAGGTCAATATGCGTACGGGTGAGGTGATTGGCCTGGAAGCATTATTGCGTTGGCAACATCCGCAGCTGGGCTTATTATCACCTGATTCATTTTTATCGGCGATTGAGGGACAATCCGTTATCGTCACTATCGGACAGTGGGTATTGCGTCAGGCCATGCTGCAATTAAGAGCCTGGAAAAAACAGGGCACTGAATTAACCATCAGTGTTAATATTGCCACTAAACAGCTGGAGCAAGCTGATTTTGTCAGTTTATTAAAGGATTTGCTGCATGAGTTTAGTGACGTACCGGCATCACTGTTAGAGCTTGAAATTTTGGAAAATGCAGCGATGAATGATATAGGCTATGTGCGTAAAGTCATGCTTGAGTGTTCCGAGATGGGGGTTCATTTTGCTTTGGATGACTTCGGTACGGGATACTCATCACTGACTTATTTGAAAAGCCTGCCAGCTAAGGTGATTAAAATTGATCAGAGTTTTGTGCGTAGTTTGCTACATAACCCTGATGATATCGTTATTATTCAGGGAATTCTAGGTCTGGCTAAAGCATTTAATCGTACCCCTGTCGCAGAAGGGGTAGAAACGGTGCAGCACGGTATTTTATTATTGAACCTAGGTTGTGAGCTAGGTCAGGGCTATGGTATCGCCCGCCCGATGCCGGCAGCTTCCTTACTTTCTTGGCTGGAAAACTATCAGGTTGCAGAAGAGTGGCTAGAAACCAGAGAGAGTGACCCCTCGAATAGAGAATATGTCTTGCTAGAGATGGCGACTGAGCATCATCGCCTGGTGGCGCGTGTACTGTATGCCATTGAACAACAATTACCCAGCTTATTACCCAAACAGCTAGAAGATTATTATGGCTGTGAATTTGGCCAGTGGCTAGATGGGGATGGATGCAAATGGTTTGGGGAACTACCGGGGTTTAGTCAATTAAATGAGCAGCATAAAGCACTCCATGCACTAAGCCAGCAAGCAGCCGTATTACTTATTGCAGGGGACTCAGAGGCGCTTCATTTGGTGACAGAAGAACTGAAAGAAATGCGCACTCATTTACTGGATAGCTTGCATCAGCTTAGGTATGAAGTGCGTGAGTATGGGAAGGGGTCTTAGTTTGAAAGTCCTATATATATTTTAATCGTTTAGTAGTCAGAAAGCTGGCGAATATTATTCACCCACTTGGCGAAAAATGCACAGTCACGCTCCATTGCATTTAAACCAATATTTTTCATGGCAATACTCCCATGACGAATTTTTCTATAGGATGGGGAATGTAATAAACGCTTAAAATGAGCCTCGGGCTTTGTTTCGGGCGAGTCATTAATATATTCAGGTGACTTTGCCTTGCTTTTAATCAGCTTTAATTCTTCTGTTGCACTTGCCCAGCTTTCATTAACACAAGTGACTCCATCAATATCGCTAAATAATAAAGCTTCAAATTCATGTGCTTGAATATACGGTAAAAATCGTTCAGGGCGGCAGCCCGTGCTACTGATAATATCCCTATGCCACGCCTGAGTTAAGCGATGTAATTTTTCAGCTAACTGTAATTCAGAGACGCTATTAAAAGCGGGGAAATCTGAGCCTAACTTGTATAGATCAATAAATGTCGTTACAAAAGGCTGGTCTTTCTGTTTT
>DAOVWV010000347.1 GCA_030636485.1 Methyloprofundus sp. | reverse complement strand
TGGTCGCAACCAGCTCCTGCTTCAAGCGACACTTGCACATCCATGTGCTTCGCGCCTGTTTTATTAGCACTCCTGTGGAGTCAAAATTCTACGCCAAACTTTCGGAACTTATTAAATCCTCACTCCTTATTCATTTTCATTAAACACCAGAACTGTTACTTCACCTTGCAGCTCCACTGTCACATCAAAGGTGATTGGCCTACAACATACCTGACAATCTTCAATGTAATTTTGATGTGGCTCAGAACCATCTATCAAAATATCAATTACTTCCCCACAATAGGGACACTGCACTTTTGTCTCATTCAGATCACTCATAAGAATTATTGTGTTTTTTACTACTCTGATAATTTATCATCAACCTTACATTGGCTTAATGCCCTTGAAATGTCCTGCAACTCACCTTTCTTTGCAATGATTTCTATTCGGCTATTGCTGGAGGCTGGCGATGACACATTATCAATAATGCCATCAACACTGTTGATAATGAACCAGCCTTTATTTGTGTAAAAGATGCCTTTTATTCTTTCAACTTTAAGCCGACTAAACAAGTTGTTTAGCTGTCCATAATCAAAACAGCTCTGTTCTGGAAAAATGTAACCAAAACTTTGGTAGCCATCGGCTTCGTTTTTAAATTGCTGACGAACACTATCAACCGAAGACATTTTGATTAATTTATGCGCATTTGGATGTAAGGCCTGTCTTTGAGGGTTTCTGCTAATATCTAACCAGGCAATATCTAATTGTCCTTGCGTAGTCTGTGCGACCAAACCTTTAAGCGGGTTACTTTTTTCTGCCCAATGATGAAATAAACTACTGGCTTCAGTGCCTGCCAAATCCATTTTATTGGCTACCAATACATCAGCTAACGCTATTTGATCTATAAAGTTTTCGTGTGAAGTATAACGGGGATCTTTTAATTTTTCTGGATCAACCAGGCAAATGCTCGAACGCACCTCCAATACCTCTTTAAATGAGCCATTAACTAACATATCCAACACCTTTTTAGGGTGTCCCAGCCCCGTAGGCTCAATAATTAAACGATCTGGTCTAACTTCTTTTAACAAGCGGTTTATACTCACCTGAAAAGGTAGGGCTACTGCACAGCATAAGCACCCACCCGAAATTTCTTTTACAGTTGCACCGGCAGCTGTAAATATAGCCCCATCAATTCCGACTTTGCCAAATTCATTGACCAGCACCGCCCAGTTTTCGTTTTTTGGCTTTTGTTTTAATAAGTCAAGAATCGCGGTGGTTTTACCCACACCAAGAAAACCCATGACTAGATTGGTGGGGATATTAGTTAATTTTTCATTCATACGCTAAATACTGTGATTTATCCTACTCCCATATTACTCTAAAATCGTTTAAATTTAGATTGTGTTATTTACGCTCATTACTTGATAACCAAGGGGGTTAACTCATCTTACCCAATGTTTCAGCCTAAATAAGGTGACTTTTTATATTATTCATCTATCTATACTTCGCACGGCACTTCATATAGAATCCATAATTAAGCCCCATAGCGATAGTTATACTTCGCGCGGTCACGGATGCGGATTTTATAGTGAGTTGTTTTTTGTTGATAGCAAGGCGCTAAAACAGGCGCATAGCAAGCTACGTAACTGTTTTAGCAACGCAGTCTATCGACAAAAATCAACCGATAGAAAACCGCATCCGCGACCGTACGAAGTACACTGATAACTGGAGAAGTTAAATGAAATGGTCAATTATATTAATGCCTTTTTTACTTATGGTTTGCTCCCCTGAGTCAGTAGCTATAAGCCCGGAAACTATAAGGGAAGTGCCACCCGCCCAGAATACTGAAGCCCTGCCCCACCACCCCCCTTCCACAATTCAGACTCGAAAATTCTCAAAAGGCGAAGCACTTTATATTCACTACTGTGCCGATTGCCATGGCTGGGAAGGTCGCGGCAACGGACAGGGTGCAAAGTACATGGATACCCCTACCCCAATATTACTTCGACATGAGCTGCTTGCCGAAAAATCTGCGAACCCATTTGTTGACTGGGTGCTTTCCGGTTCATTATTGAAATTTCAGTTAACTGATAACGTAGGCTCTCAAGCTGATGCTAAAGTCACCGCACTGTTGGCTTACATTAAGAAATTGCCCACCACTGACTGGGAAACAATCGAAGCTGGCCAGAAAGTCTATGAGGAATTATGTGTTAGCTGTCATGGATTATACGGTCACGGCGACGGTAGTTTGGCCTCCAGGATGCCTGGTCCATTGGCTGATTTGAGTGATTCAGAGTACCAGGCTCAGCACGATAATAAAGAGCTTATGCAGATTATCACAAAAGGAAAGAACGCTATGCCGGGCACTGGGGACATCCTTAAAGCCAAAGAAATCGAATCTATTATCTCGTATGTACGCCATCTGTCTCCAGGTTATGAAAACTATGATCGATTTTGCGCAGCCTGTCATGGTGTGAATGGCTCGCCAATGCAAATGGTAACGCTCAATGATGATGAAAAAGAGATCATCGGATTTAGAAACATCGAAATGCTATCCTTTGATACTGCTTATATTAAGTCTCACACAGATAAACAACTTATCCCCAATATCCAGCATATGCTGCAGTCAGAACGCGTCACTATGCCGCATTTTTCCGAGTATATAAAGTCTGACGATGTGCGTGAGATATTCCGATATCTGAGTGACCTACTTGCAGAATATCCTTAAGGAACAGATATTATACTTCACACGGTTACGGATGCGGTTTTCTATCGGTCGATTTTTGCCGATAGGCAGCGTTGCTAAAACAGTTGCATAGCTTGCTATGGTCGCAACCAGCTCCTGCTTCAAGCGACACTTGCACATCCATGTGCTTCGCGCCTGTTTCAGCGCCTTGCTATCGATAAAAATCAACTCGCTATAAAATCCGCATCCGTAACCGCGCAAAGTATAATATCTGTTCCTTAAGGATATTCTGCAAGTAGGTCACTCAGATATCGGAATATCTCAC
>DAOVWV010000272.1 GCA_030636485.1 Methyloprofundus sp. | reverse complement strand
TATCCGTGTTGTATTTTTCTAGCATGACTGTGGAGTAAAAAACTGCGCCATACTTTCGGATATTATTAAATCCTCGTTCCTTAATGCCGGAGGTTCAGGATGAATCGTAAATAAGGCAATTAAGGATGATTATTATGCGTTTAAGAAGTTAGTGAGGCTTTTTATCCTGAACAGGCTTAAGTTCACTGCTGCATGGGCAGTTTAGACAGCGTTAAAACAGCTATTTTGTTCATGCTCCTAAGCTGATTTTACTAAACCCTCCTTTGGGGGTGCGTAAATTTGTTACCTGTCCTTGATAAAGTCTAGCACAAACATTGATGATTGTATTGCGGTAGACAAAAAGGCGGAAGTCGGTTTTAAATTTTTCCCCATCAGATGTTATGCTAATGACGGGCTTGATACGTTGCTGAACCAGGGTTTTCTGTGGATCAAAGCTGTTAAATTTATTTTTGGTGAGTTTATCGCCTATATATACACCACGACTGGCATAACTGGTGGTGGGTTTGAACACTTTTTGTTTGCGCACAGACCAGACAGATTCTTTGCTGAGTGATTGCAATAGCCGAGTGTCAGGAATGGCGAGTTGTAAACGGGCGGCTATTTTGGGGGGGAGCAATTGATTGAATAGCTCAGGGTTGGACCAGTCTACCATTCGTTGTTTATCGGCGAGCAAACCATATACCCGTGGATTTGGGGTGATGCAAACGGATTGCTGTTGCCATGCTGCGGCAATTGCCTGCATCTGTGCTGTGTATAGGTAAAAGTCACAATGGCGGTTATAGATCAGATCGATCACTTGATCTTGGTAGTATAATTGCGAGTTTTTTGCTTCAATCTCACTAGGGTCTATGATAACGGTCTTGATGCCTGCCTGTTCAAATAACTGGGCAAATATCTGCATTTCTGGATAGAGAAATTGTTGTTGCGGCTCTTGGTCGATAATGGCGATGAATTGGGGGTAGGCATTTTTATCCTGACGAAACAAGCGATATTCGTTGATAAAAGTACCGAGCAGTTTTGTGCCGAGTTTATCGGGGAATTGTTGTGCTTCGGCTAAATAACTGCGTACTGCAAACCATAATCCTCCGGCATTGTTATTGACTTCAATCAGTTTGACCTGTTGTGATACGTCTATATGAAAGTCATAGCCCATCAATACTGAGTAATATCCTGAGTCTATTTGTGCTGAAGCAGGGAGCTCGGGCAGTCGTTGCGGGTAGTTAGGGTTTTCGCTTAGCTGTTGTAAGTCGCGGACAACATGAATCATCTGCTTTAATGCGTCAGTTGATAAGTTGACCGTGTAAGGGCTGATGCCGGTTTGTTGATTATCCATAATGGGGCGTATTCTTACACGGAATGGACATAAAGCAAATAAATGATTGTCTGATTGTTTATATATTCAGTTTTATTGCGTGGCTGTGAACGTTGAATAAATATCAGTGCAGGTATTATAGAGTGTTCCCTTTACCACGGAACGCAGAGCGTTCTCGTATGAATTCCCACGCGGAGCGTGGGAACTAGGTGTATTCTGACACCTTTAAGCAATGAAAAACTCATTTTTGCCGTGTTCGCTCTATACAAATACTATACAATAGGGTCGAATTATTATTTTAGCGTTTTATATAGCATGAGTTATGACTGAATCAGACCAGAAAAGTACAAAAAAACGTAGTCGTGGTATTTATTTATTACCTAATTTATTTACCACAGCGGCTCTTTTTTCAGGTTTTTATGCGATGGCTTCGGCAATTTCAGGTCAGTATGAAAAAGCGGCTATGCTGATTTTTGTTTCCTTGGTGCTGGATGGGCTTGACGGTCGTGTTGCCCGGATGACAAATACCCAAAGTGATTTTGGGGCAGAATATGATAGCATGGCGGATATGGTCTCTTTTGGTGCTGCGCCCGCTATCGTGATGTATTTATGGTCTTTGGCAGCTCTGGGGCAGGCGGGGCTTATTGCCGCCTTTATTCATTTGGCTGGTGGAGCCTTGCGTCTGGCGCGTTTTAATACCCAGCTTGGAACGCAGGATAAACGTTATTTTCAAGGCTTGCCTAGCCCGGCGGCTGCCGCAATTTTAGCGGGGCTGGTCTGGGTGAGTGAAAAATATGCCTATGGGATTGATGGACTGCCTTGGTTGGTGCTTGTCATCACGATTGCAACGGGCTTATTGATGGTGAGTAACTTCCGTTATTATAGTTTTAAGGATATCAACTTTCGTGGCAAAGTGCCTTTTGTGGCCATGATCGGCGTGATGGTGGGTTTTGCCATTACCTTATCCAATCCTGCGACGGTTTTATTTTTGTTTTTCTTTGGCTATGCCTTATCAGGCCCGGCATTGACGATAATATTATTACGTCGTAAGCGCCAAGAGCGTAGCCAAGAACATGATTGAAAAAGTATGATGATATTTCACCAAAACACCGCTATTTTTTATACGCCTTGTGCAGCTTATGTCTGTTTGCTGCCCTGAGGGCATATACTTTCTTGGTTCCCTGATTTAATACACCCCCTATTTTATAATCAACCCAGTGTGGTTGGTATTTCTCCATGAATGGAGTTTCTAATGAAAGATAAATTAATTATATTTGATACGACTTTGCGCGATGGCGAGCAGAGTCCTGGTGCGTCAATGACGCGTGATGAAAAAGTAAGAATTGCACGGGCTTTGGAAAGACTAAAAGTCGATGTGATTGAAGCAGGATTTCCGGCTGCCAGTGAGGGTGATTTTGCCGCTGTACAGGCGGTGGCTGAAACGGTTAAGGAGAGTACTGTCTGCGGGCTAGCGAGAGCATTGGATAGAGATATAGACCGCGCAGGTGAGGCTTTGAAGCCCGCCGCAAGTTCGCGTATCCATACCTTTATTGCGACATCACCGATTCATATGCAGATGAAGTTGAAAATGTCGCCTGAACAGGTCATTGAGCATGCAGTCAAAGCGGTAAAACGGGCAAGAAAATATACTGATAATGTGGAATTTTCGCCTGAAGATGCAGGACGTTCTGAAGAGGACTTTTTGTGCCGCATATTGGAAGCGGTCATTGATGCGGGGGCGACGACTTTAAATATCCCGGATACGGTAGGCTATAGTATTCCCGCTGATTTTGGTGCAATGATTGCTAACTTAAGACAGCGTATTCCGAATGCGGATAAAGCCATTTTTTCGGTACATTGTCATAATGATTTAGGTTTGGCGGTTGCCAACTCTTTGTCAGCTGTGATGAATGGTGCAAGGCAGGTTGAGTGTACCATTAATGGCCTGGGTGAACGGGCAGGTAACGCGGCACTGGAAGAAATCGTAATGGCAATTAAAACCCGGCACGATATTTTTAGCTGTGATACTCGCTTGGATACCCGGGAAATTATCACCTGTTCTAAATTAGTGTCTAGCATTACCGGATTTCCAGTGCAGCCTAATAAAGCCATTGTGGGCGCGAATGCCTTTGCGCATGAGTCTGGCATACATCAGGATGGGGTTTTAAAGCACCGTGAGACCTACGAAATTATGCGTGCCGAGGATGTGGGCTGGACTGCAAATCGGATGGTGTTAGGTAAGCACTCGGGGCGTAATGCCTTTAAAAGCCGGATGACAGAATTAGGTTTTGAGTTTGCCAGTGAATCAGAGCTCAATGATGCCTTTATGCGTTTTAAGCAGCTAGCTGATAAAAAACATGAAATTTTTGATGAAGATTTACAAGCCTTGATTA
>DAOVWV010000275.1 GCA_030636485.1 Methyloprofundus sp. | reverse complement strand
TTTATCTTGCATTTGCGCCCAGCCTGTTGAAGTCAGAGGGTCATCTGTAATACCACGGTAACATGAGCCGCCCATGACTTCTCCGTGGCGTAATAGCTCAATATATGTTGAGGTGATTGTCATCAGGGGTGTTGGGTATTTTTAGCTAGGAAAGGGCTAGTGGTGCATAAAATACAGCTATAGATTCTCAGAAAAATACAACACGGATACCCTCGCTCAAAGGGATGTTATCCGTTGTACAAATGGAATTTATTTAACTGAGAAACGATATATAAAAACTCTGGGTGTGCTTTACAAATTGCAGCCAAAAGCCCTTTTCACTTTAGGACAAAGCGGCTCTTGCTGACTTAATCGCTGCGCGCACTGTATCAGGCGCTGTGCCCCCGATATGTTGACGTGCCGCAACAGAGCCTTCTAGGCTTAAAACATCAAACACATCTTCAGAAATCATCTCAGAAAATCCCTGTAATTCAGTCAATGATAATTCAGATAAATCACGCTCGGAATCAAGGCCTAATTTAACCGCCAGACCCACTACCTCATGAGCATCACGGAATGCCATGCCTTTACGTACCAGATAATCGGCTAGATCTGTCGCTGTCGCAAAGCCTTTTTTGGCCGCATTAAACATATTCTCACGTTTAGCTTCTATATGTGGCACCATATCGGCAAATGCACGTAAGCAGTTCATCAGTGTATCAGCGGTATCAAAGAGAGGTTCTTTATCTTCCTGGTTATCTTTGTTATAGGCGAGTGGCTGGCTTTTCATTAGCATCAGTAAAGATACTAAATGGCCTGTTACACGCCCTGATTTTCCCCGAACCAGCTCTGGAACATCCGGGTTTTTCTTTTGTGGCATAATCGAAGAGCCGGTACAAAAAGCATCCGGTAATTCTATAAATGCAAATTGCGCGCTTGCCCATAAGACTAGCTCTTCTGAAAAACGCGATAAATGCATCATGATAATGCTGCCTGCCGCAGTAAATTCAATGGCAAAGTCACGATCACTGACGGAATCCAGTGAGTTGGCGGAAGGGCGGCTAAAGCCTAATAATTCAGCCGTCATTTCACGGTCAATCGGGTAGCTGGTTCCCGCTAAAGCGGCTGCACCTAAAGGCATAATATTAACCCGCTTTAGGCAATCTTCCAGGCGCTCTTTATCGCGTACCAGCATTTCAAACCAGGCCATTAAGTGATGGCCAAAAGTAACGGGCTGTGCGACCTGTAGATGGGTAAAGCCCGGCATAATGGTACCGGCTTCACGCTCAGCCAAGTCTAACAAAGCAACTTGCAGGCGTTCAATGACGGTTATAATGCTGCTAATTTCACTGCGCATATATAAACGTATATCGGTTGCCACCTGATCATTACGTGAGCGTCCCGTATGCAGTTTCTTGCCTGCCATACCAATCAGCTCGGTTAAACGCGCTTCAATATTCATATGCACATCTTCTTGCTGCACAGACCATTGGAACTCACCGCGCTCAATTTCTTCGCTAATTTGTTGCAGACCTTTGAAGATGCTATCGCGTTCAGGTTCGGTTAAAATTCCGATTTTACACAACATGCTGGCATGTGCAATGGAGCCTTCAATATCCTGTTGTGCCATGCGTTGGTCAAAGTCAACCGAGGCTGTAAATATTTCAACAAAAGCATCGGTTGCCTCAGAAAAGCGGGCACTGGAAAGTTTATCCTTATTAGCGGTAGTCATAATGTAAGCTAGATAGAAAAAATGTTTATTATAACATTGAAAGTTTTTGTGATATGTGTCAGTTTTGTCACTCTAGTTTATCGGGTAAATAAATTCCATTTGCATAACGGATAAGATCCCTTTGAGGGAGGGTATCCGTGTTGTATTTTTCTGAAAATATATAGCTGGAGGGGGCGGTGTGAAGTATAGGTTCGAATGCTGCAAAAACTTGTACACAGTTTCTGTGGATAAGTCTGTGGATTAAGCGTAGAGAAGTGAGCTTAATACTTGCTATTGTTACAGTTTTGTTAAATTGTATGAAATTTATACAGTCTGGAAAGAGGGGAATTATTGTAATGATATGCGCATGTCAATCGCCATTGTAAAAGCTGATGTGATCATCACGATGAGTGATTTTCTAACTACTTTTCTTAGCTGCATATAGCTCTGTAATGCAGGTGGTAGGCTAGATAGAGGCGTAGATAAATGGGTTGATTAGGGGGGAGAGTCGGTGCCTTTTGATTTGCATGTTTTTTTTCTATCGCCTGTTTTTTCATTAGCTCGGGTGAGTAGAATTCTGTCTACTCTTGTGGCTCATTATGTTTGTACACAGGCATAAAACCTTGTGCACAGTTTCTGTGGATAAGTCTGTGGATTAAGCGTAGAGAAGTGAGCTTAATACTTGCTATTGTTACAGTTTTGTTAAATTGTATAAAATTTATACAGGCTGGAGGATAGTACAATCATGACGATGATATAGTAAATTCAACCGCTATTGTGAAATATGATGTGATATCGCTGTGAGTGATTTTCGGCTATTTTTCTGAGCTGTATATAAGCCTGTGCTACTGATATTCATTCAGGTAGATGCAGGTATATGCCTTGTATGAATCAATTATTTAACATAGATTAATTGATTTATGTGTCTGATAGCTTGTTATATAAGGCGAAGGACTACGCGGCATAAATATTGCATATTATTGCTAGTTATACTTTGCAGCGAGAGTAGGCCTCTCTATGCGTGAAGTATAGATTCTCCTATTCAATTTTCAAGACTATATGAATTTATTTCGATTTATTTTTACTCTATTATTTAATCTGTGCATTGTTTCTAATGCATTGGCACTTAATTTTTCCAGCTTGCATGAACTGAAATTACCTGTTCCTGCTACCTTGGCAGAGAGAACATTAGGCACATCACTTGCCATGTCTGGCTCAACCGCTGCCGTTGCTGCTTTTACTAATGATAATGCTATCGCTGGCTCAGTCTATTTATATGCGGCGAATGAACATTGGCGATTATTAACAGAACTTCAGAGCGGGGTGAGTGCAGATTATTTTGCCAAATCCATTGTCTTGGTCAATAACATATTGGTTGTCAGTGCTGAGCGTGATGATACGCAAGGTATTGATAGTGGTGCCGTCTATATTTTTGAACAGACAGCAAACGCTCATTCAAATGATTGGCGACAAACAGCGAAAATAATGGCATCTGATGCACAGGCAGGGGATCGCTTTGGTGCTGGGATTGCTTTTGTGGATGATGTTCTTTATATTGGCGCGCCATTGCGCGGTCAAGGCAAAGTGTATATTTTTACGCAGAATAGAGAATCGGGGCGCTGGCAAAATGAAGCGAGTGTTGAGCCGCAAGATCCACAGGCTTTGGGTTTTGGCGCGGCTATAGATCAGGATGGGCAGACGCTGGTGATTGGAGCACCGTATACCGATGCTGATAATAGTCAGCTGGCAGACGCTAAAAAGCGTCAGCCACGCTTTGCAATCAGTAAAGGGGATACTTTTGATCCTGGCATAGAAAGTGGAGCGATTTTTGTCTATAAAAAGATCGCGGGACAATGGCAGGCAACAGCGCGCCTCGGAGATACGATCCGCGAATCAGCGGTTCATGTGGGTGAGGCAGTTGCGGTTGAAGAGGATATGATTGGCGCGAGAATTAAGGATAAAGATGTGTTGGATGATTTGCGGGCAGGCGTTGTGTAG
>DAOVWV010000096.1 GCA_030636485.1 Methyloprofundus sp. | reverse complement strand
CCCAGCTCCCGCCTGCATAACGCCGGGCAATGTCCAACCAGGAAATGGCACGGGTCTTTCCATTGCACCACTGGCCACAATGATTTGATCTGCACGGATTATTCTGCTCTTATCTTTATGCAGTACTCCCACTTCCCGCTCACTGTTCAATGACCAGACCTTGGTATCAGGAAAATAATCTGCCTCGCACTCACGAAAAGCGGCCGCTAAACCCTTGCCACGCTGATATTCTGCCCCTAAAATCTGTGCACGCTGTTCAGGCACGGTTTCAATGGAGCGATAAATTTGTCCCCCTAAAGCAGGTTGTTCATCCAGTAAAGCACAACTGATACCTTGCTTTGAGGCGGTGACTGCCGCGGCAAGACCCGCAGGGCCCGCGCCAATAATCAGCAATTGATAATGACTTTTCACAATGCCTCTCCCACGCCCTGCTGCGTTTCCACCTGCATACCCTTACTAACATAAGTTGCACAGGCACGCTGGTTGGCTTTACCATCAATGACCATCAGACAGTCATAGCATACCCCCATCATACAAAAGGGAGCGCGTTTAGCACCTGATACTGCTGTTGTTCGAGTGCTACGTAAACCATTGGCTAAAGCCATCGCTGCGACAGTGGTACCGAGTGGTACCAGAATTTTCTGCTGATTCAAAATAACTTCAACTTTTTCAGCGTCGTCATTCGGGAGTTGTTTAAACATGTTATAGCCTGATTTTGCTGATAATATCATGATGTTCAAAGACCATACTTTGCTGTAGATCCAGTTTTAAACCAATATGTGATGATTCTGCACGCTTAAACATTGCTTGTGCCAATGAAACATCAACATAAGACAGCCCCACAGCATTAAAATAGGTACGCTCATCATCTGCTTCACGTCCTGGTTTTTGCCCAGAGACGAGTTCATGCAAATCAGCATGAATATCATTATGCGATAACAGCCCTTCTTTATACATACGGCTCAATGTCTGGGTACGGTGTGTTACTGTATCCCAATCATCACACACAATTTTATCGCACTGCTGGGCAACTGCATATTCATCTTCCCAGCCACCGATATGACTATAAAAAGCCCCTGCCTTCATCCATTCAGCTTTAAGCAAAGGTGCCTGAGCACTGGTTGCCGTTACCAGAATATCAGCACCTAACATTGCATCACGCGCCACAGTATTGGCTTTAATAAAGGTTATATCAGGCACCAACGGTGATAACTCGTCAATAAACTGCTGTTCTTCCTGTACCGTTTTAGCAGCAACCCGGCATTCTTTTAGGCTAGGGCGAACAACCTTCATTGCCAATAAATGCATTTTTGCCTGCTCGCCTGCACCGATAAACCCAATGCTATGGCTGTCTTTACGTGCCAGATGTTTTGCAGCAATCGCACCTATTGCAGCAACGCGCATATTTGAAGCCAGCGTTCCTTCCATGACCGCGACAGGAAAACCCTTTTCAATTTCCGACAAGATAAAAATAGCCGAGAGATTCTGTACATCATAACGCTTAGGATTACGCGGAAAAACGGACACCCATTTTGCACCGCAAATTTTTTCATCCAATAAGGTAGCGGGTAAACAGTTGATACGATCCTGACTGACCGGATCAAAAATCTGCACCACTTTTTCGGGAAACATGATGCGCTGATCTTCAAAATTTAGCATGGCTTTTTCAGCCACTTCAATTGCCATACGCAGGTCAAAACAACCTGCATCTAATAAATCTTCCTGAGAAAGATAGGTAAAACCAACACGGTGTGAAGCCATTGTTATTTCCAGATAGGTGTTATTTAGTAAAATAGAGCGCCCACAAAAAACCCGCCATAAACTTGCGGGTTATCATATTTTGAAGAAACATAGTGAAATTTTTAAAATGTTAATATCGACTCATTTTTATGTCAATGATATGCATCAATTACCCTCAAATTCATTTCTGTAGGCAGAATTAATTATAAAGCATCACCAGCTTTCTGCCTGCTCAATGACTTCCCCCATTTTCTTACCAGGCCGCACTCGCCCCTGATAAGTCAGAACGGAACCCAGCGCAAAATTGCCCTTTATAGGACTCTGAAGCTTGGTATTGTGATCCAGAATCCACATATGCCCCTCTTTCGAATCAATAATAAAAACCTTTGGCAGCAATTTCCCAAACTGGTTACCCTGGCCTCCTTCCATCAACACAACGGCCTGATAGCGGTTATTACCCTCATCGGCTAAAATAGGAAAGGTCGTCATAAAGGCCATTAAAATAATAAAAATGTATCGCCCAATACTGTACTGCTTAAATGTAGAATACATAATAAAATAATCTCCTCCTAAAAAAATATCACCAAACCCCAATACATTTAACATGTCTTATAAATTAGGATAAACGCTTACGTTTTGTTTCTTTAACTGCTAATATTACGATAATTTAATAATTCCTGCTCCTTATTCAATCTTATTTATCAAATAAATCATACTCTAGAAAATGTCACTAAGCACTGGAATATTTATGCTTTGCAGCTTGCGTATAGGTTTTAAGTTGCTTGAAAGCCCCTATGATTGGCTGTATTTTTCGTAGTTTGAGTAAAATGAGTTATACTTTCGCGCGGATGCGGACATAGCAGACTGCTCATGTTTTGTAATTTAATTTAGGGATATTTATGCCCCACAAGTATCATGTGGACTTTATATTTTTTTTGTTTACCAAAATGCGACAATGCTTATTATGCATTGTTTTAAGCATTTGTGTGCTTCCTACTGCACAAGCAGTGGAAGTTATAATGAATACCACCAACAGCAAAGAGCTGACTCAGGGGCTTAAGAATTTACGCTCAATTTTCATTATGCGTACCCGTTATTGGACAAATGGTAAAAAAATTCGAGTTTTTGTTCTGCCTGATAATAATGTTGTACATAAAGCATTTGCTAAACAAAAGCTCAAGATGCTCCCTCACCAATTACGTAGAACCTGGAACAGGATGACCTATACAGGAACGGGACAACCACCGGTAACGGTTGATTCTGTCGCTGAAATGCTAGAAAAAATCAAACATACGAAGTATTCTATTGGCTATATAGACAGGAGGGTTGAAGATGAAAAAATTATTTTTTTTAATGTTCAATAACTTAGTTCATACCCTTACCCTATGTGCGCTTTCTTTTTCCGTCAATGCTCAGCAAGTTGATACAACGAGCGATGTAGAATTACAGCAAGAGACTTTTAATTGGTCTGCACTTAAAAAAACCTGGGAGGATGATATTCAATTCCATGGTTTTTTTAGTCAAGGCTTGTTTCATTCAACAGGGAATAATGTTTATGGAAAAAGTAAAAATAGTGTTTCAGCAGGATTAACAGAACTGGGACTAAATATATCCTATCATGCACTCAATAACTTAAGTTTTGCCGCACAAGGTTTGTATCGAAGAGCCGGCGAAAGTACAGGTTCTGCGGGAGAGGTCACGTTGGATTTTGCCTTTGTTGATTTAACTGTTTTAAACCTTTCTGATACACGTATCGGTATTCGGGCTGGACGCATAAAAAACCCTTGGGGTTTATACAATGAAACACGTGATGTGGCTTTTACCCATCCGACCATTTTTCTTCCCTTGCTTTATTTCGATCGTTCTAGGGGCATGTTATTAGCTATGGATGGTGGACAGCTTTATGCTGATTATAATGCAGCGATAGGTGATTTTTCATTTAAGTTTAACTATGGCTATATTCATGACCAACATAATGAGTTACTCATAGCAATAACGAATGACCCTACAATATCTGGAAACTTAGAGTCTGACCCCAGCCTTTTTACACAATTAAGTTATGAAATACTAGGCGGTGAGTATATCTTTGCAATTAGCTATGCCGATCTGCATTTAAAATACCAAAATGGAGAAACTTATGACCCCTATTCAAATTTAAAAATACATATTTATCCTCTCGTATTTTCAGCACAATATAATGGTGAGAAGTTTAGTTTGACTGGGGAATATAATATACAGTGGAATGAATTTATAGGAATCGAGGGTAGACCTGATAGATTTGCAATTAGTGAACACTGGTACATTCAAGCTGGTTACCGAATTTTGGATAATTTAGAGTTCAATGTACGTTACGATTCGTCGGTACAAGATATTGATGATAGAAAAGGCCAGCAATTTAACCAGCTTACTGGGCTGCCAGCGCATTTGACATTTACTCAAGATTGGGTTGTTGGTTTACGCTGGGATATTACCCCCACCTGGATGATTCGTGCTGAATATCATCGTGTGCATGGTGCTTCCATGTTAAGTATCGCAGATAACCCCGACACTCTCAATGTGGCTCTAGATTGGAATATCTACGCTCTGCAAGTTGGCTTCAGGTTTTAAATAATGCGTAGATCAAAGCGGTTTTTAAGTTTAAAGTGGAAGTTTGCACTAGGATTTGGGGTGATTTTAATTTCTCTGTTTAGTCTTTATTCCTACTTTGCATATCGTGAGGCGATGCTCAATTTTGAGCGCAGCCGCACTGTGGCTCAGAAAAACCAGATCAATATTGCAAGAGCTTTAACCGAAGACTCTTTCTTTGTCTTAGAGCGCTTTGTTGAGTCCGTTGTTTTAATGCATAAAAAACCTGAGCAGAAAGCGCTTCCAACGACAAGCCTTAGTCAACAAGTGGTGAGTGAGAAAGATATAGCTGAACAAAAAACCTTACCCATCATACAATTATTTGATCAGAACTGGTTACATTGGCAAATGATCTGGGGCTTGGAAGGTATTGTTTTTTATAATCAACAAGGGACTGTTATCAATCATTGGGGGAGAGATGTTCTCGAAGATACAGAAATAATTTCTCGTGTTTTATCTCAGGAGCAACCTGAGTTTCTGGTCGTATGTCAGCAAGAATGTTTTCAGCAGCTTGTTACACCCATTTTATCTGGCTCAGATATGGTCGGTGTTTTAAGTGTTTCATTGTCGTTATCTGATACTTTATTAAATTATCAGAATGCAATGCATAGTGATATAGGTGTGATTAACGATACACAGGAGCCGGTATTTTCTGCAGCCACTCATGCTATAAGAAATAATATTCTGTGGAAGGAAATTCGCTCAACTTATCACTTTAAGTCGCTTATTGATCAGGCATTAAATTACAAACAAAATAATAATCATTATGAAATACGTGCCTTCTCTGTTCGTGAGCAACAACAAGCGCCTTATTACGTCATTATTAACAATATCACAGAAGAATATAAACGTTTACAGAAAAAGTTTTCTTCATTAGTCATCACTGGCCTAGCTGGCCTTTTAAGTGCCCTTTTAGTATTAATCCTCAACATTCATTTTGCTATCGCTAGAGTGGCACAATTATCAAGGGCTTTACCTCTCCTGGTTCAGCACCAATATCAATTATTTCGGAAAATAAACAGACCCCGTAGACTGTTATTTGTTGATGAACTAGAGCAATTATCACAGACTGCTGTCCAGGTTGTTGACCAACTGGAAAACCTTCAAAGTGAAGCCGAAACAAATACTGCTCTGTTACTTGAGCAAACAACGGCATTGCAAAAAGAAAGAGACTTTAGCACGCAATTGATTGATACCGCCCCCATTATTATTATTACTCAGGATGCATTGGGATATATACTCTCAATAAACCAACAAGGTCTAAAAGAAATTCACTTATCTGCTGCTGATATTATTGGCAAAAAGTTTTCTGCATTACTTCCAGCAAACGAAAAGGAACACATTCAAAAACTGAGAAAGTTAAGGACTCAAAGCAAACAGCAGGAAATCAGTTATAGTGGTCGCCTCGCTGTAACGTCGGAACAGTTTATTCATATAGACTGGACGCACACGACATTTCGTAGAACCAGCCTGGATCAGGAGGCCGTCATCTTGAGCTTAGGTATGGATGTAACAGAGAAGTACCTCGCTGATGAGCAACTGGTACAGATGGCAACTCATGATCAGTTAACGGGATTAAACAATCGTCGTCACTTCCAGAAAGAGCTAGATACCATGTTATCGGTCGCAAAGCGCTATAATGAGCATATCGCGTTATTTTATCTGGACTTAGATCAGTTTAAAGTCATTAATGATACCCATGGACATCAAGCGGGCGATGAATTATTACAGTCAATCACTCAAATTTTAAAAGATGCGACACGTGAAACTGATCTATTAAGCCGTATTGGGGGTGATGAATTTGCATTAGTCATTCCTGCAGCAACACAGACAGGGATTGAGCAATTAGCTGAAAAATTGTTGCACGCATTGAAAGCCTTTGATTACAGAGTAAACGAACAATCCCACCCCATTAGCTTTAGTATAGGTGTCGCCATTTTTCCCGAGCATGGAAAAACACAGCAGGAACTATTAGCAAATGCAGATTTGGCAATGTACCATGCTAAAAAAACCGGGCGCTCACGCTATCATATCTATTCACCAAAATTTGAGTATCAGGCCATACTGACTGAGCAGCTACGCTGGAAACATATTATTGAACAAGCGATTGAGGAGTCTATGTTTATTCTCTTCTATCAGCCAATTCT
>DAOVWV010000282.1 GCA_030636485.1 Methyloprofundus sp. | reverse complement strand
TCGCGCCCGTCGTGCTGGTGTCACTTCAGAGGAAATTGCTGATTCCTTAAGTGCCTATCTTGACGGTAAGGAAATCACCGATTACCGTGAAGGCGACATCATTATTCCTATCATCGGTCGTGGACTAGAGGAAGAGCGTATGCAGGTATCGCATGTGCGTAGTATTAACGTCTACTCCAATGAACGCAAAATCACGGTACCGTTGTCACAGATTGCCGATATTGTGCCAAAATCAGAATTTAGCCGTATCAAACGTTTTGACCAGCAACGCACCATCACCGTGAGTGCCAAACATCAAATCCTGAAAGCGGGTGAGCTGTTTGATACACTATTACCTGCACTGGAAACGCTGGATTTACCGCCTGAATACCATTGGGAAATAGGCGGCGAGTTAGAAAAATCAGCCGAAGCACAGGCTTATCTGTTCGAATGGATGCCCGCCTGTTTCCTATTGATTATTGTATTACTGGTCTGGCAGTTTAATTCTTTCCGTCGTGCAGCGATTATTATCATTACCATCCCACTGACCTTTATCGGTGCTGTTATTGGCTTGCTGGTCATGAACGCTCCGTTTGGCTTTATGGTGATACTGGGCTTGCTGAGTCTTGCCGGTATTATCATTAATAACGGTATTGTCTTACTGGATCGTATTGCAATCGAATGTGATGCTGGAAAGCCCCCTTATGAAGCGGTCATTGCAGCAGCCATCGCCCGTTTTCGCCCGATTCTAATGACCACCTTGACCACTATACTCGGCTTGTTGCCGCTGATTCTCTCAAAAGATCCATTGTTTTATGGCCTGGCCTGTGTGATTGCTTTCGGGCTATTGGTGGGTACTGTATTAACGCTGGTGGTGGTACCGGTACTGTATTCATTGTTTATGCGGGTTGAAATCGTTAAGGCATTAAGTTCGAAATAAAATCACGCAACCGTAACCACGGAAGTAAGCTAGTATATTATTTGACAGAAATCAGCTAAGGAGCGAGAATTCAATAATACCCGAGCCTGACTGGTATTATTAACCCCTCGCTCCTTACCTGATAAACAGCCCTGGAAATAATCATGCTGAGCCAGCAATCCCGAAAAAAATTACCGATAGGAATACAGACTTTTCGAGAAATCCGCGAAGAAGGTTATTATTATGTCGATAAAACAGCTTTCGTGCAAAAGCTCGTTGAACAAGGAAAATATTATTTTCTTTCACGCCCGAGGCGGTTTGGAAAATCCCTATTAATAGATACATTGGCTGAACTATTTGCAGGAAATGAGCCTTTATTTAAAGAGCTAAGCATCTATAAACACTGGGATTGGGATGTCAGCTTTTCCGTTGTCCGTATCAGTTTTGCCGAGGGAGTACTGGTCGATGAAGCCGCACTTGATCAACGCATACGTGAAATTCTAAAAGCGGAGCAACAAAGGCACGGGGTCACTTGCCAAAACCAAAGTATTGCTGGTATATTTTCTGAATTAATAGAAAAAATACATCTGCAAACAGGGCGACGCGTTGTTGTTTTAGTGGATGAATATGATAAACCCATTTTAGATAATCTGACGCAGCCCGATATAGCAAAAGCCATGCGAACTGGCTTAAGAAACCTGTATTCGGTCATTAAAGGAGCGGATGCCCACATTCGCTTTGCGATGCTCACGGGGGTATCAAAATTTAGTAAAGTGAGTTTGTTTTCGGGTTTAAATAACCTGAATGATATTAGTGTCGATAAAAAGTACTCTGCTATCTGTGGTTATACTGATCAAGATATAGATGAGGTATTTCTTGCAGAGCTGGAAGGCTTGGATAGAGAACAAATTAGAGAATGGTATAACGGCTATAACTGGACAGGAGAATCAGTCTACAACCCCTTTGATGTTCTATTACTGTTTAATAAACGACAGTTCAAACCCTACTGGTTTGAAACAGGAACGCCTACCTTTTTAATTGAGCTTATTGCAAAACGGCAAACCTGGCTACCCGATTTAAGCAGGCTAGAAAGCAGTGCAGAAATTCTCTCTAGTTTTGAACTTGAACAGTTGCCTACCGAAGCACTGATGTTTCAAACAGGCTATCTGACGATTGCAGAAGAAAATCATGATTTTGGAGAGTACTGGTACCGCCTGCGCTACCCTAATAAAGAAGTCTACCAAAGCTTATCCAATCGTTTATTAACCGCCTGGACTTCCCCGGTATCAACCCAGGCCATGATACAAAATAAACGCCACTTACAGGAAATTTTAAAAACCAATGACTTTGCAGCCATGCAAAGTTTGTTTAGCGCATTTTTCGCTAGCATACCGCACGACTGGTATCGAAAGAACCCCATTACGCAATATGAAGGCTATTATGCCAGTGTGTTTTATGCCTACTTTGCTGCACTGGGTTTGCCCATTATTCTGGAAGATAGTACCAATCAGGGGCGTATTGATATGACGGTACGTTACAATCAGCAGATTTATTTATTTGAATTTAAGGTTGTCGAATTCAGCCCCAAAGGGAGCGCGTTACAGCAACTTAAAGATAAAAAATACGCAGAAAAATATCAGGCTGAAAATGAGGCTATTCACCTGATAGGGGTTGAGTTTAGTAAGCAGCAGCGTAGTGTGCTTGGGTTTGAGGTGTTAAGCCTGTAAGCCGTTGAAGCTCGTTTCCGCGCTCTGAGTCACTGTTATTAAATAAACCGTTCAACACTTACATTGAAAAGTACACTTAATTTTTTTGCAACATCTTTGCTGATACTTCGTCGACCAAGCTCAATATCAGAAATATTTTGTCTTGTAAATTTTCCTAGTTGCTTGCCTAATTGCTCTTGGGTTAGGTTAAGATTTTCTCTATATATTTTTACAACTTCGCCTGATGTTAATGAGTTGCTTGTTTGCTTGAACCAATTAGAAGAAAAAATATTTTCCATTTCTTCACTTTCATCTACAATTTCTACATCATTACCAAAATTATCCTGTAAATATTGAAGAAGATTTTTAGGGATTTCACCTTTAACCTCAAAAAGTGAGTTTTCAGTATGGGGCTTTTTCACGACTGCCAACATAATACACCTCAATGTTAATAGTATCTTTGTCATGGTTCCAACAAGCAACCCATGAAGTGCCTAAGTGACAATGATATTCTGTAGAGCTCAACTTACTATAGTTTTGCCAATTGGGTTGTTCTGGGCCTTTATCTTTTAAATCCATAGCCAAAACAGCCACCTTTTTTTGTACCCATAGCGGAAGTTTAGTTATATTCTTAATAACTTTCTTTTTAACGGATACTTTATACATAACTTAATGTACTGTGTTTTTAGGTACAGGTCAACTTAGTAATTCTTTCATATACCTGACTTGAGAGAAAGTAAAATTTAATCGGAGGCTGTTCCCTATCACTGATAAACAGACCTCGGGAATGACGACCTTATCCAGTCAAGCTGAGCACAAGTTTTATCTGCATTTACCCGTAACCGTACTCTGAATTTTCCGACTCTTATACTTTATTTACTCAACCTCATAAAGTACTCAAATCAAGTCGAACTCGACTAGTTTTCTAAGGGACTTGAGTTCAGGCCTGTCAACGGAAACGATCAAGCTGAGGTT
>DAOVWV010000015.1 GCA_030636485.1 Methyloprofundus sp. | reverse complement strand
TAAGGTGACGTATAGTCAGCGCCATTTAAAGCCGCTAGGAAACCTTGCTGCACTGTATAAATAGCTGTTGATAAAGTACGAGTATTTGTATGGCGTAATTGTTTCATTGCAGCCAGACCAATGGGGGTCGTAGGAATTTTGACTGTAATATTTTTGTATGGCATTGCAGATAGTTGCTTTGCTTCCTCAACAATACCATCAACCGTTGTACTTAGTGCTTGTACAAAAAGTTGTGTATCCTCACCTAAAACTTCTACAATGGCTGGTAAAACATGATTAACGCCTGTACCAGAACCTGCCATAATTGATGGGTTAGTTGTGACCCCATGTACCGGTAGATATTCGTTAATTTCAGCGATTTTTTTTACATCAGCTGTATCAAGTAATAATTGGAACATATTGATTATATCCTTTGTTTTAGTTTTTAGATTGAGATTGTATGGCTGTCATAACCACTGTATTTACAATATCGGTTACGGTACAGCCACGACTTAAATCATTAACTGGCTTATTCAAGCCTTGTAATATTGGACCTATTGCTATTGCACCAGAAGAACGTTGCACAGCTTTATAGGTGTTATTACCTGTATTGAGGTCAGGAAAAATAAACACATTAGCCTGTCCTGCTACCTCACTATCAGGTAATTTTGTCCTCGCAACGCCTGCATCAACAGCCGCATCATATTGCATAGGACCTTCTATTTTTAATTCGGGATGAGCGAGCCTGGCAATAGCAACCGCCTGACGCACCTTATCCACAGCCTCCCCTTTACCAGATTCACCGGTAGAATAAGAAAGCATCGCGACACGTGGCGCTATATTATACATCTTTGCAGTCATTGCTGCACTTATCGCAATATCTGCCAGTTGTTGTGCATCTGGATCAGGGTTGACCGCACAGTCACCATAAACAAGCACCCGGTCTTCCATGCACATAAAAAAGACACTTGAGACTATCGCTGTACCAGGCCGGGTTTTAATAATCTGGAAAGCGGGCCGTATCGTATGCTGTGTTGTATGTACAGCGCCAGAAACCATTCCATCTGCATGGTTTAAATGAACCATCATGGTGCCAAAATAACTAACATCGGACATAATATCATAAGCCATATCATAAGTGACACCTTTATCTTTGCGAATATTGAAATAGGCTTCGGCAAATAATTTACGCAACACTGACTGCAAAGGATTAATAATATTTATATCATCTAACTGTAAGTCCAAAGTTTTGATTTTTTGCCGTATTTCATCGACATCACCTAAAAGCGTAATATTGACGGCCTTCCTCAACAGTAAAATTTGCGCTGCACGTAAAATACGCTCCTCACTCCCCTCGGGCAAAACAATATGCCGGATATCCTGTTTAGCCCGCTGTATTTGCTCGTACTCAAACATCAGCGGGGTTACCCGGTCTGAGTGCTTGGCGCTCAGCCGCTGCTTCATATCTGAAAAATCCAGATTACTTTCAACAAGACCTAATGCCGTCGCAATTTTTCGTTCATCCTGTGAATAGAAACGTGCTTTTACTTCCCTTATCTGCATAGCCGTTGTAAAGGTATCATGCGCTACCGATAAAACAGCAAAAGGCGTTTCACCCAGGCCTGCCAATAAGGACTTTACCTGAATGGCAGTCTGCTGCTTTCCAGTGAGTAACAATCCTGCTATCTGTGGGTAATTACTTGAGGAATAGGCCATAAAACACGCGAGAATAATATCTGCACGATCACTCGGGGTAATAATCAAATCACCCTCCTCCAGCAGATCCAGAAAGTCGGGCACCTGCATGGCTGCAATTTTATAGTGACTCACCAGTCTATTTAAGGTCTGTTTATTTCCGGATAAAACATCGGTATCTAACTGACTGGCAATATTACCTAGGCTAGGCTTATATAGGGTAGGCTCCGTCGGTACAATATAGACGGGAAAGCGATTTTCAGGGCGGTGACTAAAACGCCCCCGTAAAATATCAAGCTGTTCAACAGCAACACCATTTATTATGCAGGCAAGCAAATCACAGTCAAACTCCAGCAAAGCATGCTTTAACCGGTTAACAGCGTCAATAATCTGAAAATCATTTCGCCCCTGCCCTTGCACTACAGGCATAATCAGGCAACCTAGATTATTGGCCACTTCAGCATTGAAATCAAACTCAAAGATTGAGTCATCCCCCCTATAATCAGGCCCAACACACAGCACATACTCACATTGATCGCTCAGTGCACGGTATTTAGTTAAAATTCGCTTTAACAGTTCATTATATTTATTTTTTTCAAGCAGAGCTCGTGCCTCTTCAAGCTCGCAACCATACATAGCGTCATAGGAAAAATCAATTTGATACTTATTCCTGACAAACTGGATCAATTCATCCTGCTTTTCATGCGTATGAATAATAGGCCTAAAAAAACCGATTTTACTGGCATAACCGGAGAGCATATCCATCATTGCCAACATAATAATCGACTTACCACTCCCTTGCTCAGCACCTGTTACATAAATATTCCGCTTATTCATAATTCAATTAGCAATGGTTGTATAAAATACCTGATGACAACCATTATTCTACTCAAAAACTATTATTCCACCAAAAAAAAACGGGGACAGCCTTTATAATCAAGCAAAAAATACTTGATTATAAAGGCTGTCCCCGCATAAAATTTGATAAATGATGCCTTCGTTTTCGACAAGTAGCTGTATTGCCAGCGACCCTAGTCCAAAAAACTCAAGCCTATGCTAAAGATCAGATAAGATACATTAAGCCATAGGCTATTGCGACAATTTCAAGCGCCATAGGCACATAAAAATACATTATTTTTTGATTACCCCGATCAAGCGCAACCTCTTCAGAATCAAGCGATAAACTCTCATTGAGATCCACTATATCCAGACTGTCATTCTGATCACTTCCAAAGCCGTGATCGCTAAACGCCATAGAACCACCAAGAAAAGAATCATCATCTAGTAGTAGATCATCAAGCTTCTTCTGATTGTCAAAAAGTTCGTTAAGCAAATCAAGGTCTAATTCTATTGCTTTAGTAGTCATATTACCACCCTCCCACTTTTACATTATCAATCAACACCCAAAATCCCTATTTAGTTTGATTATTATTTTTTCTTGGTCATAGATTACCGCCTAAGCTATAAAAAATAAAATACTTTTTACCCATAAAGTGAACCAGGTCTCAATCCAGAAGAATATTGTTAAGCCTTAAATCCAAAGAACCCAGATGAACCTACTGCCATTTACTAATTATATTAGTCAATTACTTAACATAAGTCATATTTTAAATGAGCAGTAAGAACAAAGCACCACGCCCTCCCAAATCAGCCATTAACACTCACTCTTCGTCCATCATTTTACTAAGCGCAATAAAAAACCTAAAAATAAACGAATGTGCATCCCTGTTAACAGGATATTATCCCGTCCATATTTAAACTGGCTCACCCCTCCCTCTTCTTTAGGAATATAACGCACAGGGGTCAGCATATTAATCACAGGCACACCACGCCAAGCCATACGCACTGCCATTTCCGGCTCAAAATCAAAACGCCTTGCCCAGCGTGTTGAGTGCATCACTGCAATTAAATCTGCTATAGGGTAGATTCGCATTCCGAATAAGGAATCGTGAATACCCCAGCCCATGGTTTCAAGGTTTGCCCACCAGTTTGAAATTTGCCGTCCTTTCACCCGGATCATGGGGGCAGAATCATCAAACTCAGGCTCCCCTAACACCATCGCCTCTAGCTTATCCATAGAAGCCTGCATAAATTTTTTGATAAAACTGGCAGGGTGCTGGTAATCTGCATCCATGGTTAATACATGCGTATAGCCCTGTTCTGCCGCCGTGCTCACTCCCTCTAAAACGGTTGCCCCTTTACCCTTATTTTCAATGCGCACTATAACCCGTAGAGAGTCTGGGTTCTGAGCTTGCAAGGACTTTAATTGTGCCTCACTGCCATCATCACTGCCATCAATGAGCACCCAGACAGGTGACCACTGTTGCAATGCTTCACTAACGGTATTTATTAATAAACTTCCCGTGTTATAACTGGGAATCAAAACCAGATGGCTGCTTGATAACGAGGGTTTATCACTCATGATTATGTTTCTGTTTTCTACGCAATGGATGTGGGCTGGATAACTCAGCGATATAGATTCTCTCTAAGCGCTGGGCAAATGCCTGCACTGACTCACCTTTTTCAAGCCTTACTGGCTCCCCAACGTCAATGCTAATTTTTAAAGGAAATTCAGGTTTCTTATACAGCGGCCAGCCTTTTTCATAGAAGCGCGTATTACTGCGTATAAACACGGGTATAACAGGCACCTGGGTCTGCTTAGCCAATAATGCCACACCGCCTTTTAGAGGGTTCAACCATTGGGCATCCGTTTTTGTTCGGGTACCTTCAGGAAACATCAGTATTTGCTCACCAGCCTTTAATTGCTGCTTAGCCAATCTTAACATCTGGGTAATGGAATTAATCGGGATATAACCTGCCAGACGCGCGCCACCGCCTAAAAAAGGGTTTCTCATGATGCTGCCTTTCATAACACAGATCAGCTCTGGCACCTGAGCCACAACAAAAACTATATCCCATAGAGCCACATGATTTGGTGCAACAATCATCGCGCCTTTACGCGCTGCCAGTGCTTTTAATGCGTCATCTTCCAGAATCAGTAATCCGGAAATCTTTAATAAAAAAACAAACAACTGAAAATCTTTTTGCAATAGAAAACGCCCGCATAGCAATGCGTACTTTTGCGGCAACAGCCAGCACAGCAGCGTCCCGGTTAATGAAATGGATATTGCCGTAACAGCCCAATACAGTAACCCTAAAAAGAGTAGACACCATTCCCAACAGTATTTAATCACACACGCTCCTGCTCAGAAGAGCGGGCATAACATTGTGCTCTACTCATCGAAATCATAACGACCAAAAAAAACACCAACATACTTATACTAAATATAATCAAACTTGCATTAAAAGTTAACAACCAAAGTGATGTCATTAACTCTATACTAATAAGTGCAATTAGCAAGTAACGAATATGCAGATGATGCATACGACTACAAAAATAAGCCCCTAAAGGCGCACCTACCACGACGATGGGAACCGCAGCCAGCCAATAGGCTTGCACCTGCTCATTGATTCCATCAAATATAAAAAACTGTAACAAAACCCCAAAAACCGAATTAATCGCCATCAATATAACCGAGGTGGGTGTCGCGATGCTTTCGCTGATACGGAACAATAAAACCAGTACCGAAAAGCAAAGCATATCAATGCCACTACCGACCAGGCCTGACACCATACCACCAATAACACCTACAGTCAGTAAAATCACCGTTTCCCTTAGGGTTATTTCAGGCATTGCACGATGATTAAGGCGCAACCCCGTGCTTAAGCGAATCAGTGTAAAAGCCAGGCTAACGGCCATCACGGTAAATAACATTCTGATGATGTCAGCTGCCAGCAAAGGAGACAGTAAAATAGACCCTATGGCCAAACCGGCTCCGCCCCCTAAGCTCACCCAGAAGATCACCCGCCATAATACTTTAATGCGCATCATTATTATAGCAATGGAAGCCGCGACCATCCCCACACTTTGTATTGCCAAAGAAAAAACCTTTGCATCAGCCGGAGGGATTTGTAACACTTTGGTAAACACGGGAAAGGCTATTGCCCCACCCCCTTCACTGGTTGCCCCAGCGATAATAGAACCAAAGACCATGGTCACTGAAACCTGCCAATGACTTTGGATAACAGCCCAGCTACCTGGGTAAGTATAAAATAACCAACCGCACCAGACTGCGATGGCAAATAATAGACTGACAATATAAGAACTGCTTTTCACTTTGTTTAGCATTGACCTACCTAAATAATATTATCTCTCCCTGAACAATACCTTCGCCAATTTTATTTTCGTGAAAAATGTAATTCCCCCCAAGCATATAAAACAATGTGTTACAGATGTGTTTTGTACGGGAAATAGTTTATTTTTTATTTTGGCGAAGGTTTTTTCTGAATAAAAGGACATAGAAACATCGCCATTTTCAATATAGGGCTGCACGAGGCGCTCAAGCAAGGCAAACTCACCGGATTTATTATAAGCGCTATTGGCGCTTCACGCATACCTTTCATCGACACGCAGGACTTATGTTATGGCTCACTAAACCTAATGATAAATAGACTTCATACGCTCACAGCCACAGAAGTATATTCAAGCCTCCTGCCTAATCATTCTCCCTTAAACTTGAATAGCCCCCCTTCTACCCGCTAAAATACCCTATTTATACCCGCTTATTGATTCCACTTACTTTGACAGCACTCAGTCCGCACACTATTTTTCTAAGTGATCACTTAAAAAAAACACTAGACAGCCCTTTTTGTCTTTGTAGCTCAGCTATTATGAGTCGTAGTGATTTATTAGCCCATGCTGTTGCACTGAGTGAAAAGTTACCTGACAAGTCCTATGCCATCAACTTATGCCAGGATCGTTACCTGTTTATTGTTGCCTATCTTGCTGTCGCGATTCGCCAACAAGTTTCATTACTGCCATCAAATCAGACCCCTCACACTCTATCAGATTTAACGGCTAACTACCCCGACAGTTATCGCCTAAGCGATAATAGAGACAACGCTGACTTTTGCTTTAGCCATGCACAGCTGGAAAAAAGTAGCAAAACTTTCCCAGCTATCAATATAGATGCACCTCTATCGATTTCATTTACTTCGGGAAGTACAGGCCAGCCCAAGGCGATACAGAAAACCTGGCGTGAATTTCAAACTTCCGCAGAATTGGCACTACAACGTTTTAAATTACAAGATCAGGCTATTACAATCCTATCAACAGCTCCCATGCAACATATGTATGGCTTGGAAACATCGCTGTTTTGGGTATTATTCTCCCGGCTGACGCTGCATAATAGCCGTCCGTTCTACCCACAAGACATTAACCAGACACTGACTCATTTAGACGGCGATAAAGTTCTATTTTCTACCCCTAGGCATTTAAATAGCTGTCGTCAAATTAGCTGTGACTGGGCAGATATAAAATTTATTCTATCTTCCACTGCACCGATGAGCCGGAAGCTTGCCGCGCAAATTGAAGACCAGCTGCAAGCACCTGTCTTTGAATTATTTGGTAGCACTGAAACGCTGTCTTTCGCATCGCGCCGCGCAACGCAATCAGAACAATGGCGACCATACGCGACTATCCGCCTTATCCAAAAACAGCAACAGTTTATTTTGCAGGGGGGGCATATTGCCAAAGCGCTCGTTTTAGATGATAATTTCACTATTGATCATCAGGGGCTATTTACCCTACAGGGTCGTTCGGCAGATTTAATCAAAATTGCAGGTAAAAGGGCTTCGCTAAGTGAACTCAATCATTACCTGACTGCAATCGATGGCATTGAAGATGCCGTCTTCTTTCCCAGCAATAATGAACGTTTATCTGCCCTGGTTGTTAGCCAATTACCCAAACAGACCATTATCCAGCATTTGAAACACTCTATTGACGCAGTTTTCATACCCCGCGCAATATATCCGGTTTCTACTTTACCCCGTAATGAAATGGGTAAACTCATCAAAACCGAGCTTGACCAACTGATACGGACATACACCCTTGCCAGAAAATAAACAGCACTATTGCATTCCTGCCAGCCACCCTTGTTTTGCGGGGCATTTCCCCGGCAACCCCATTGTCCCCGGTGTGGTAATTTTAGATTACGTGCAACAACAACTTTTAAACTGGCTTCCTGAGTACACGATAGACACTTTAACCCAGGCAAAATTTCTTTATCCACTATCACCTGACCAGGAGTTTATTATCCAATTAACCCAGCTATCGGCACAAAAAATTAAATTTACCTGCCATTATGATAAACAAACACTGGTCACAGGTTCATTTATCATTAAAGAAAAACAGGGGCTAAACGATGACTAAAGAATGGCAAAAAAGTAAAGAACGTAGCACCCCTTTCACCTTACTGTTGATACGCTGGATTGCCCTGCACCTTGGTCGTCCCGTCGCACGAAGCCTGCTTTACCCTATTAGTCTGTACTTTTTACTGTTTGCTGCGCCACAACGAAAGGCATCGCAACAATATTTAGCAAGAGTTTTAAAGCGTAAAGTAACGTGGCTAGATAGCGCAAAACACATCCACACCTTTGCAGCGACAATTCTGGACCGGGTTTACTTGCTAACAGGTCAATTTGATAAATTAGATATTAGCTTCCCCACCGTCAACATCCTCAGAAGCTATAGTAAATCCGGTGTAGGCTGCTTACTATTAGGTAGCCATATCGGGAGCTTTGAAGTATTGCGCAGTTATGCGGTGAGTAACTACCCTTTGCCGATAAAAATCTTAATGTACGAGCATCAGGCACCGATGATGGTACAGGTACTGAATGCGCTGAATGCTGATGTCGCTGACACCTTGATTTCTTTGGATGGCTCACCCAGTGGACTATTAAAAGTAAAAGAAGCGATTGAAAATGGCTCAACCGTCGGCTTATTAGGTGACCGTATTTTAGGCGATGGCAATGAAAAAACAGTGACTTGCTCACTCCTGGGCGAACCGGTTAAAATGTCGACCGCCCCCATTCTGCTGGCATCTGTTTTAAAAGTACCGTTGATTGTCTTTTTTGGTGTTTACCTAGGCGGCAACCGTTATAAAATTCGCTTTGAATTGCTTGCCGAAGAGGTTGTGCTTAATCGAAAAACAAGACAACAAGATATACAGGCCTACACCCAGAAATATGTCGATATATTAGAAAAGCAAATGCTTGAGACTCCCTATAACTGGTTCAATTTTTATGACTATTGGCAATATGATGAATGATAAGCCTATCCTGCAAGCTCAATTTGCACACCTGATCCCACACGCAGGAACAATGATGCTTATTGATCAGGTAAGCTCATGGAGCACTCATCATATTCACTGCATCAGCCTCTCGCATTTAGACAGTAACAATCCGTTACGCTTAAATGGCAGTCTCTCAGCGATGCATTTGATTGAATATGGCGCACAGTCAATGGCAATACACGGCGGCCTACTGTCTGGAAAATCATTACCTGGCTACCTCGCTGCGGTACGCGGCGCACACTTTCATATTGATAGCTTAGACACACTCACAGGCGCGATGCATATAGCAGCCAGCGCAGAATTAAAAATAGAAAACGGGGCAGTCTATTCGTTCCGTATCACCGATGATCAAGGTACATTACTGCTTGATGCCCGGGCAACTGTTATCCATACACACACATGAAAAAAGCACTGATTACCGGTGGTAGCGGCGATATAGGTTCTGCTATCTGCTATCGCCTTGCAGCAAACAATATCCACGTGATTGTGCATAGCAATCATAACCATAAGAAAGCCCAGCAAATTGCCGAGCATATCCAGCAACAAGGAGGCTCGGCTGAAGCGATTGCCTTTGATGTTTGTGATGCAGCCGCCACCGAAGAAGCACTCAAAAAGCTCTCTGACTCAGGGCTTATTCAAATCATCATTAATAATGCTGGCATACACCGCGACGCTCCACTGGCCGGAATGAGCCGGGAAAACTGGGCAGATGTGATCGATGTTTCGCTGCATGGCTTTTACAATGTCACCCAACCTCTATTGATGCCAATGATACAAAGCCGCTGGGGGCGTATTATCAATATGTCCTCGGTTGCCGGTGTTATGGGCAATCGTGGTCAATGTAATTATTCCGCCGCAAAGGCTGCCTTAAACGGTGCCACCAAATCATTAGCCCAGGAACTCGCTTCACGCAAAATCACGGTTAATGCGATTGCCCCGGGCATCATAGAGGGGAGTATGACGGAAAACAGCTTTGATAAGCAGATGATTAAAAATATCGTACCGATGAAACGCGCAGGCAAGCCAGAAGAAGTGGCTGCCCTTGCCGCTTTTCTCTGCTCCGATGATGCAGCCTATATCTCGGGACAAATCATTAATATCAACGGGGCAATGGCCTAAAGGATGCAAAAACATCATGCAAATGATCAGAATGCCCCGCATACATTTCAGGCACATGCTGTTTTAATTCGGGAAATGTCCGTGTCGCTTCTGTGCCAATTTCATTTGCCAACTCTCTGATAAAGGCAATATTCAAGAGCAGTTGTTGCTGTAATGCGTCATCACCCAACTGCTTATGCAAGTCCTTATTTAATTGCTGCACAAAACCAATATGACTGTAATTCACAAAAACATCACTCATATCATCCGTCGATAAGTCCAGCTCGGCCCAGTGCCGGAATAGACTCTGCATCTGTCTATTAAGCTGATATACCTGCTGCAATGCAACGGCGGCAGATTGCATAAACATCAAATCACATAGCTTGTCCCTAAAAAATAAGACTGCGATACCGCTCCAGTAAAGCGTAAAATCCCAGATTACTTTTATCGTCATCACTTTGGCATTCCCCATAATCGGATACTGATCCTCATAGACAGGACCAAAGGCTAAAAACAGGGTACGGAATAATTTCTCATACTGCACAGCCGCTAAAGCAATCTCTTCTCCAGCATATTGCTTAACAATCAGCTCAGTAATAAAACCATTATTCATGGCAATAAAATCACTGCCCGGTGAATAAAAGGGATCCAGGAAAACACCGGCATCACCGGTAATGGCCCAGCCATCCGCTGAAAACATTTGTTTACAATTGTAGGAATAATGTTTTAAAGTCAGAAAATCCTGAAACTGATCACTATGCTGATCAATAATCCCGGCAAGCTGTGGTTCGTATTTTTTCAGCCAAACTTTTGCCCGCTCAAACGTATTAATCTCAGCATAGGGATGAATTTTAGCCTCTGCAACGATACCGATACTGGTGGCACCTGATGATAAAGGAATAATCCACACCCAGTAACCTTCACCTAATAAATGATTAGTACTCAGCCACCTTGGTTCTTTAACTCTATCTTGCCACGACTGCTCAGTATCCCAGTCATCCACTCTGATCTGCTGATTAATTCTGAACCATGAAGCATTCACATCATGATAAGCGGTTTTTGCCAGCTTTAATTTTCGTTTCAACAACCCCATGCGACCACTGGCATCGATTAACCATTTACTCTGCACAGCACTTTCCTGGCCATTTTGTAACAGTGTAATATGATGATCGTTTTTACCCAGAGAAAACTCTTTAACCTTACAGTTATCCTGAAAATCAATGCCTAATTTATGACAGCGCTCAATTAACGCATTCTCAAACCGGCCGCGATCCAATTGATAACTTTTTGAGGCAGGAAAAGTACTCGGGCCCAGCTCAATACGCTGGGTAATATCCCGATTATCCCGATAGCTGTAAAAAAAACGCAGACCCAGTTTAGGCAGTTCGTTCTCCAGTTCAGCCTGCAAACCTAAAATGTCTTCAAAGTAATGACTGGCGATTTCTACCGAAGACTCGCCCACCTTATGTGCGGCTTCAGGCACAGGATAGGATGCTTTTTCGGCAATCAGAATACGAATATTTTCCATTCTTCGTTTTAGCTGGATGGCGAGAGAGAGTCCAGATAGCCCTCCTCCCATAATAAGGACATCATATGCCTTGTGCATTCAATTCTCCGGTACATGTTAAACGCTAGGAAGCTGGCTTTAACCTAGCTGTTTCAGTGTTGATAAAACAACGGGGGCATTATTAATACTCGGCCCTATACATTTCTGTCAAAATAAAGAGTACCGATTTTTGTCATAGTATAGCAATCTCAACAAGGTGCATAAAATAACTTCGACAACAGACCTGTCTTTATTAGCCACCTGCTGCGTTATACAACGGCAGAGTACACTGGCATACCCTGAATTCAGGAGATTATATTTCGCCAAAGACCCCTGTTATCAGTGCAGCATTATGTATAGAGTGATTAATTTAAAAATATTAATGACCTCCTCCCTATAATTCAGTAAAATTAACCGATTTATTCGATTTTTCGAATAGCCTGAAAACCAGGTATATTTATTTCATAACGGGATGAGTCGTGAGACTCCTCCCGTTTTGTACATTTAAGGTGGATATAATGAACAAACCGGCATTACTGATGTTGGAAGATGGGACAGTTTTTCATGGCGTATCAATAGGCGCAGATGGCTGTTCAGCAGGAGAAGTGGTATTTAATACATCATTGACCGGGTATCAGGAAATCCTCAGTGATCCTTCCTATGCAAAACAGATTGTCACGTTAACTTATCCACATATTGGCAATGTGGGCACTAATGACGAAGATAATGAATCGGCGGCCGTTTTTGCCAGTGGTTTGGTTATTCGCGACTTACCCATACTTGCCAGTAATTTCCGTTCAGAAAAAAATCTGACAGACTATCTGCAAGCCAACAATGTGGTTGCCATTGCGGAAATTGATACGCGTCAATTAACACGCTTATTACGTGACAAAGGCGCGCAAAGAGGCTGTATTATCGCAGGCGAATCAATTAATGAAGCGGATGCAAAAACGGCTATTGAGGGTTTTTCTGGTTTAAAGGGGATGGATTTAGCGCAACAAGTGACAACCGCAGAAGCCTATGAGTGGACAGAAAATACCTGGCAATTACAACAGGGACATACCCAGGCAGAAAACTTAAACAAGCATGTCGTTGCCTATGACTTTGGTGTCAAACGCAATATCTTACGCTTATTAGCTAATCGCGGCTGTCGCGTGACCGTTGTACCTGCAACGACACCTGCAGCGGATGTTTTAGCCATGAAGCCAGACGGTGTTTTTCTCTCTAATGGCCCGGGTGACCCAGAGCCTTGCACTTACGCTATCGCTGCAATTCAAACTATTTTAGAGCAAAAAGTACCGGTGTTTGGTATTTGCCTTGGACACCAGTTATTGGCATTGGCCTGCGGTGCAAAAACTGAAAAGATGAAATTCGGTCATCATGGCGCGAATCATCCTGTACAGGAAAAAGCGACGGGGCGCGTCATGATCAGCAGTCAAAATCATGGTTTTGCAGTGGATGAAAAAACCTTGCCTGATAATTTAACGGCAACGTACCATTCCTTATTTGATGGGAGCTTGCAAGGTATTGCACGTACCGACATTCCTGCCATGAGCTTTCAGGGGCACCCAGAAGCCAGCCCTGGTCCACATGATGTAGAGTCACTCTTTGATGACTTTATGCAGATGATGACCCCAGCTAACTAATCATTGAGTTTTAAACGAATATGCCAAAAAGAACCGACATAAAATCCATTTTATTATTAGGCGCAGGGCCTATAGTGATTGGTCAAGCCTGTGAGTTTGACTATTCAGGCACACAGGCGTGTAAAGCACTACGCGAAGAAGGCTACCGCATTATTCTGGTCAATTCTAATCCGGCAACGATTATGACTGACCCTAATATGGCGGATGCTATCTATATCGAACCTATCTACTGGCAGACAGTTGAAAAAATCATCGAAAAAGAAC
>DAOVWV010000164.1 GCA_030636485.1 Methyloprofundus sp. | reverse complement strand
ATTAAGCACTGGAATGACCACTGGGCTTATTGCCGAGATGATCCCTCTATGTGTAACAGGGTACAGGCCTAACACCATTCCTATTGGATCACCGGTAAAAGCATATAACCCTCCTTCCCTTACGCTACTCACATCTCCCAGTGTTAAAGCAGGTAAAGTCCCTTTTTTCAGTTTTAAAACAGCAATATCGTGTTCATGATCAATAGCGACCACGTCAACAACCGCCATCTTGGGAGACTTATTAATGGAAACAAAAATAGCCCACTTTTCTAATCTATCAAGGTTCAAGGGTTTTGCCACAACATGGGCATTGGTAACGATTAATTGTCCATTTCCTATAACAAACCCAGTGCCTAAAAATACACTTTGTGGGCTACGGGATGGCTGAAATGTCCCCACTCCCACAACACCCGGCTTGATTTTAAGTAGGGTTTCAGGCAATTGCCCTGCCATGGCTGAAATAGTAACAGCAAATAAACCAACACAGAGTAAAACAAAGTTTTTATAAAGACCCCACATCCACACCCCCCTATAATTTTATGTATGCAAAATAATGCCAATAGTATAATCTAAAATAGTATGTTTGATAATGTTAATATTGTAGCTAGGTAAAATCACGAAATACAACGCCCTCCTAGCCCTCCTAGCCCTCCTAGCCCTCCTATATTCGCACTCTACCATTCCTACCTATAAGCTCATTTCCTTACACTCATTTTTTAGGACATTTGGAATTGATAACTTAAATATTTATTAAGCCACTCATTTTATTAATGTTTTTAGAATCTTCAACCTTATAACCTATTGATTTACATTACCTCCAATGATTGTGCACAAGGAGGTGATATAAGCCTATGCCTATAAAACAAACAGAAAAAGGCTATGTTTTTTTCCTGATGACTCTACTATAATATGATGAATAATAATATTTCTGGAAGCTAAATAAACCACTATGACTGAAACAATGGGAAAATCAAGTAATGTAGTCTGGCACCAATCCACAGTAAGCAGAAAACGCAGGGAAGAAAAAAATCAACATAAATCGGTTGTCCTCTGGTTTACGGGCTTATCGGGCTCAGGAAAATCAACGTTAGCCCATGCTGTTGAAGAGAAGTTGTATCGGTTAGGCCTGAATACCTTTGTGCTGGATGGCGACAATGTACGCCATGGACTTAACAAGGATCTTGGTTTCAATAACCTGGACAGAAAAGAAAATATCCGCCGCATCAGCGAAGCCGCTAAACTTATGTTAGAAGCTGGGGTCATTACCCTGACAGCCTTTATATCTCCCTTTAAAGAAGAACGGGAAATGGCAAGAAGCCTGATGCCGCATGGTGACTTTATTGAGATCCACTGTTATTGCCCGCTGGAAATCTGCGAAAAAAGGGATGTAAAAGGTTTGTATAAAAGAGCCCGTAAAGGCGAAATCAAAGACTTTACAGGTATCTCTTCCCCTTATGAAGCGCCTGTTAAGCCTGAACTGAAAGTTGACACTAATGCTCTAACACTTGAAGAAGCTGCTCAACAAGTGATCACATTATTGCACGATAGACATATTTTACCCGAGAGTAAATAATACATGCATTACGATATCTTTAACGGCGATGCGGATGGTATCTGTGCGCTCATACAACTGCGCCTTGCAGAGCCACGTAGCTCTTCTACATTAGTCACCGGCATAAAGCGCGACATACAGTTACTCAAAAAAGTCGCTGCCGTAGCGGGGGATCAGCTGACAGTACTGGACATTTCCCTACAAAAAAATGCCGAGCCCGTTAATGCTTTTTTAGACAATGGTGTCAGCATTTTTTATGCCGATCATCATCAACCAGGTGATATTCCCATACACCCCAATTTAACGGCTTTAATTGATACCAGCTCAGAAACCTGCACCAGCCTAATCATTAATCAGTACCTGCAAGGAAAGTTTCCTTTATGGGCGATAACAGCTGCTTTCGGGGATAATTTACAAGGAAGTGCTGCCACACTGGCCGATAAACTGAATATAAGTTCAACAACTGTTAATCAACTTAAAAAGCTGGGCACTTATATTAATTACAATGGCTATGGCGGTTGTGTAGAGGATCTACACTTTTCACCCGCCAAGCTATATCAGGCAATGGTCAGCTACCGCTCTCCCATTGATTTTATGGCAGATAGCCCACGTATTTATAAACAATTGGAAAATGGTTATCATGAAGATATGTGCAATGCCGAACTGATGCAGCCGGAATTTTCTAACGCAAATATTGCTGTTTATATACTTCCTGATCATACCTGGGCAAGACGGGTCAGTGGCGTATATAGCAATAAGTTAGCCAATCAACATCCTGATAGAGCGCATGCCGTTATAACACATACACCGGCAGGGGATTACCAAGTCAGCGTAAGAGCTCCCTTAAACAATAAAACCAAAGCTGATGAGTTATGTGCATCCTTTGCCACGGGTGGAGGACGAAAAGCAGCCGCAGGGATTAACCATTTACCTATAAATGGTTTAGTTTATTTTGTGCAGAAATTCGAGCAAACTTATACTACTCGCTAGATATAGCCTGTATAATTATACTTGGCCATAACAGTGCTGAAGTGCTATTGAAGCATATCACTGTCCAAAAAATTGTCTTTTATTTATCGATTGTTATTTATACAAGGAGAAATTCGATGTTTAAACTTTATTATTCTAGCGCCCTTCTATTGGGACTCGCCTTATCAAATAATACCATGGCTGCTTGTGGGGATGGTTATCCCTCTTTAAACCCACAACTTATTCAGAACTACACATTTTGTATAGGTAACTTTGATGCTCAGGAGGAAATTCATACATTAAATGCAAGTAACACGGGTGAATTATGGGATTTCAAACAAGGTGATGGTCATGCACTTGATCCGAGAAAACAAATAGGTACATGGAGTACCGATACCGTTGATCTTAACAAAATCACTTTCACATACTTCGCTACTCCAAGTAATATAAGTTATAGTTTTCAATTATTTTTAAATGGCAGTATCCTAGAGTTTTGCGGGGAGAATGGAGCAAAATATACTCAAGCAACCTTTATAGCTGGCATAAATATTGGCTGCTCCTCTGGGCTTCTTGGATTCTAAACCACAAATGAGTAAAGTATATTTATTCAATAAATCAAAGAAAGGAAGGGGTATTCACAATATTATTAATACACCTTCCTTAAATTCAATCACTGATAAGCACATAATCCAGAGTTCTTTATCCTATGTTTGGCACCAACATTAAACATCTTACCAAATTTATAAATAGTATCGACCAACCCTAGAAGTAAGTTTGCATTCAATGTTATTTAGCTATCTTCATACAAATCAATCGCTAGTTTAATAAAACTTCTATAATAGTACCCTCCTAGGACTACTAGCAATAACAAAATGCCTTTAATAAAATCACCAAAATTCCTGTATTTCGCTATTGCTTACACCGCCTTTATTATCTACGGTAGCCTGGTACCACTTGCCTATCGAGACATCCCTTTTGACACCGCCTTACTCGCCTTCCAAAACATCCGTTATCTAGACCTTGGGGCGGGATCCAGGGCTGACTGGATTTCTAATATTGTTTTATATATCCCACTAGGCTACTCATTGTCAGCCTTGTTGATAGCTAAAACAAAATCCGTCTTTTACACTGTATTCAGTGCCACACTAATCCTTATTTTTTGCCTAACACTCGCCGTCACAATTGAATTCTATCAACAGTTTTTCCCCCCCAGAACGGTTTCTCAAAATGACCTGATTGCTGAAGCAATGGGCAGCGTTATAGGCCTGGCGCTCTGGTTTGGCTATGGCACGCGCTTACAAAAGCTTTATACCCATATTTTAAAGGGCGGACGGGAGGCCTTATTAGCCAGTGCCATCCTATA
Organism: Methyloprofundus sp.; assembly: GCA_030636485.1. Classification (GTDB taxonomy): domain Bacteria; phylum Pseudomonadota; class Gammaproteobacteria; order Methylococcales; family Methylomonadaceae; genus Methyloprofundus. The sequence goes on along the minus strand of DAOVWV010000164.1, from coordinate 1,116 downwards.
TGCTTTAGCCTATTTGGCCATCAGTTTTTTCCCTTACGATTTTGTCACCTCATTACAGGAACTACAAGACAAACTCGCACTGGGAATGGATGCTCTTTTTATCTCTTCCAGTTGTGGCAGTTTCATATTCTGTAGCACTAAACTCATCACAGAAGTTTTTATAGTACTCCCTTTAGGCATACTTTTAGCCGTACTGTTAAAGTGGCACCCACACAGGCGTACAGCCGTTATGCTGGTTGGCTTTATTATGGGTAGCATCATAGAAGGCGTACAACTTTTTCTGGTTTCTGGCATTGCGCAAGGTCTATCAATTCTTACCCGTATTGTCGGACTAGGGCTAGGGGAGCTCATCTATACCAAGATCAGCCATACAAAAAATCCCTTTATTACTGTCAATGTTAGAAAATACCTAAGCATTGCCTTTATACCCTATTTATTACTTTTGCCCCTCTTAAATGGCTGGCGTTATTCTACGCAAGCCATGACTTTTTCAATTGCAGAAAAAATTGATAAACTTAACTGGCTCCCTTTTTATTACCACTATTACACCACTGAAGCGACCGCTCTAAAGAGCTTACTCAGTGTGTTTGCCATGTATTTACCCATCGGCCTAGGTATCTGGTTATGGCATTATCATAAAGAAAACTCGGCGCATAAACTAACAGCTGGCTTATTCGCGCTCTTATTATGTCTTATCATGGAGTCGGGAAAACTATTTTTTATCGGCAAACACCCAGACCCAACTAACCTACTCATCAGTTTTGCAGCGGCTTTTATCAGCTATGCACTTGCAGAGCTGGTCTATCACTGGTTTCATCACCCTGATGCAAAGCAGCCAATACAAGCTAAAGCAGCATTGCCAACTCACTTAAATAGCAAGCACTCCCCTGCCCTAGACAGGCAAACCAGTAGCCCTTTAGCCAAAAGCTGCGCCATAGTCATTATTGCCGGTCTATTATGGAAAGCATTGGATTATCCAGGTAGCTCCATAGGCTTGATAGGAATGCTTTTATTATATGCCAGCATACTGCGTAAATATTCCTTTGCATGGCTCATCGTTATACCCGCTGCATTACCCATTCTGGATTTCTCCCCCTGGACTGGCCGACTGTTTTT
>DAOVWV010000181.1 GCA_030636485.1 Methyloprofundus sp. | reverse complement strand
TTTTTTATTGCGCAGCATTAAAAAACGAAATCCGACATAGAGAGATACTCCAAAATGTCGGATTTCGTTATCTGCGCTACGCTAGATAAGCTCATCCAACCTACAACATAACTCATTGTTTATTTTATATTTAACTATTAACTTAATGTCAGTGATGCCCCGCGTGGGAACGATACAAAAAGACTGGCAAGGTGCTATATTCTTTAACAGAAGCCACCTACGCCCCACCCTCAAATAAACGCTGCAAACTATCCCGCCATGAGACTTTGAATGCTTCATCGTTGGCAAATAACTTATATAATTCAAGCTCCTCTTTGCGACGATGTAACATGGCTTCTGCCCATTCATACACCCCCACCTCGTCAAGCCCCTCTTTTAGTTCATGCAACACATTAATATCCGTTGCTTCTGATAAAGAAGTTGCTGTATAGAACGGGGCAAATGCTTGTTTGATATCATCAACACTAGGGTTGATCAGCCCCTGGAATATCAACTGCAACATGGTAAGCTTCAATCAACTGAAAAGCCGCCCATGCAATAGAATTACTTTTTCCTGAGCCTGCCGAATGTTTAATTAAATAAGTCGCTTGTGGAGTCTTCAGCAGCAGCAACAACTTACTTTGTGGAGTGTATTTTTACATTTACACTCCACAAAGTAAGTTGTGGAGTCTCTACACTCTACAAATGACTTTATGGCGTATATTTACCTTATTACACTCCACAATTGAAATTAAACAACTTTCCGTCCTTCGGCTAAATTGAGTAAAGCAGGAAAGCATAATGTTGCAGAGCGGCGGCCACTTCCTGCTTTTAATACCTTTAAAATACCAGCCTCCCGTAACTGTCGTAATAAATCAGCTGTGGTTTTTTCATGTATGTTATGCGACTGTTTAAGTTGTTTACAGGTATCAGCCATTGAAAAAATAGGTTTGTTAAATAAAGTGTCGAGTAAATAAACAGAGTACTGCGAGTGAGTGACCTCATTAATTTGAATTTTCATTTGCTCATATAAGGTCATTATCTCTTTTACACGACGGCTATTTTCTTTTGCCTGATAGGTGATAGCATTTAGAAAAAATGCAACCCAGCCGTTCCAGTCACCTTCCGTTGAAATGGCTTTAAGTCGAGCATAATACTCGTCCCTATTGGCTTCAAGAAACTCACTCAAATAAAACATCGGCTCAGATAACTGCTTCTTCTGGTAAAGAAACAAAGGAATTAAAATACGACCGATACGCCCATTACCATCTTTAAAGGGGTGCAAAAGCTCAAATTGAGCATGTAAAACAGCCGTTTGTAAAAGAAAGTTAGTATCATCTGAATCTGTATAACGTATCAATGCTTCTAAGTAATCAGGCAGCCGCAATGGATCAGGCGGGACAAAACTAGCCTCTTCAATCGCACATCTAGCTTTACCAATCCAGTTCTGGTCACGGCGGAATTCGCCAGGTTCTTTATTTTGACCACGTACACTGTCCATAAGGATCTGATGTAATTGGCGAATAAAACTTAAACGAATGGGGTATTCTGCCAAGTATTCCCGTGCTTGAAATAAAGCCGAACGATAATTAGAAATTTCCTGAATATCTTTAAATTTTTCGCCCTCCTTAGTCATTCCCGCTTCTTGTTCCAATACCTCATCAACAGTAGCCTGTGTCCCTTCAATTTTTGACGAAAGCACCGCTTCGCGTGTGGTTAAAGGAGAAAGCATAACCGCAGGGTTTGGAATTCCCTGTAATAAACCATCATAGCGCGCAAGTTCACTACTGGCATTTGCTACCAATGAAAACAGGCGCTGATAATCTAAATGACTGATGGGCAATTCATCGGGGACATAAGGCTTCATAATGCCTCCTGAGTATCAAGCTGTGTTTCAGGGATTTTAATCTTGCCGGTAACGACACTGTTGATTATCGACCAGATAAATGAAATAAGTTTGTTGTGTGCGCTGTGATCCATTGTTTAATTTCAGTTTAATGAGTTCGTGGTGATGTAATCTCCAGTTCTGCCCTCTATTATCCTTGAAACCGCAGATGATCGCTATAAGATCGTCATTCCCGAGGTCTGTGTATTGGGGAATCTACGTTGAACATAGATTCCTGCTAACGGCATGCAGGAATGACGATTTTTTACTGAGTATTAATATAATAAATACCTGTCACCTTCTGGGTGAATATACCCCGCTTAACTGCTGACAGCCGCAACTACCGAAATTTCCACCAATAACTCTGGACGCGCCAGACTTGCCTGCACACAGGCACGTGCTGGTGAATAGCCTTCAATAACCCAGTCATCCCAAACCTTGTTCATTGCAGCAAAATCCTGCATATCTTTGATATAAAGAGTTGCTGAAAGAATATGCTGTCGATCACTTCCTGCCTGCGCCAGTAAATCATCGACTTTATCCAGCATAGTCTGGGTTTGCTCAGTTATATCAGCATCGGAATCTTTAGCAACCTGCCCACAAAGATAGATCGTGTCATTATGAATGACAATTTTACTCATACGTCGCCTTTCGATACCTAAACGGGTAATACTCATTTTTTATCCTATTAATTAAACCGGTTAATATCAAACGGCTCTATCGGTAACTCGGAACGACCCTCCAGAATCAATTGCGCCATAATACGCCCAATAACAGGTGATAGCTGAAAACCGTGTGCGGAAAAACCAAACGCATGATAGCCATTTTTCATTCTCTGTGAGGCTCCGATAACCGGAATATTATCCGGCATAAACCCTTCTATACCCGCCCAGGCTCGCACGATACGTACATCTTTAAGCTGTGGAAAAAAGTCCACGACGGTTTCTGCACTTTTGGCAAGCTGCTGCCAGTCTATATCGGTTTTCTGCGTCGCAAAATCAAGCTTGGCAAGCAGTGCACCTCCGATAATCAAGGTACCATTCTGCATTTGTTTAAACGACAACTTGCGACTAGCTGCCCCCATCACCGGGTCAACAAAATGGGGTAAACGCTCAGTCACCATCAACATCAGTGCTCTTGCAGTTAAAGGCACTGTATCCTCCATCTGCTCAGCAAGTTTCCCGGCCCATGCTCCCGCGCAATTCACCAGAACTTCACTGTTAAAAATCCCTTTTGATGTACGTACCTGCCAGCTTTCACCCAGTTGCTCGACATTATAAACTTCTGTTGATGAGTGGAAAGTCACGCCGAGTGCTTCTGCTTTATGGCGGAATGCCGTTAAAGCATGATAAGGCCGTCCATAACCATCTTCACGACAAATCAAAGCCCCGACACAATGTGGAGATAAAGCAGGCACTAATTGATAAAGCTCTTTTTTAGTCATCATTTCCTCATGCTGATACCCCAAGCCACGAACCATCGCCGCGCGCTGTTCCAGTTTATCCATATCAGCCTGGTTCTCAGCGACTCTAAGCTGGCCAGGAAAACATGCATCACAATCCGAACCCACCAAGGCTTCAATATTACGCCACATTTTTGCGGCTTCTACGGTCAAGGGTATTTCTGCCGGGTCACGGTTTAATTGACGCAAGCCACCGGCATTCGCTCCGGATGCATGTCGCCCCGGGCTATCTTTTTCAATCACCGTACAACGACAACCGCGCATTGCCAACTGTAATGCAGTCGATGTTCCGATTAAACCCGCACCGATAATAAGTACATCCATCGTCATAGTTCTTGTTCCTCAGACAAACTTGCCAGTTGTTGTAAGGTCAATGGAGCAACCGGTGGTCGTCCACGAAAATGGCTATTCGCAGAAACAGCCTGACCACTTGCATCGGCAACAATATGTGCAACCGCATTGGCACATTGCCGCCCTTGACAAGCCCCCATGCCACAACGAGACAGGTATTTAACCTGGTTACTGTCATCATGACTATTGGCCACGGCTTCCCGAATCTGCCCTGCGTTAATCTCTTCACAGCGACAGACAATGGTATCCTTATCAGCTGTGGCCAATACACTTTTAGGAATCGCAAAATAGGCTTCCAGAAAGGGGCGAATATGGCGCTCAGCCTGCATTAACTTACGTTCATTAACGGATTGTTGATCACGCTCCGTCTGGCTCAATAGGCCTAATGCAAAAAGTGCCTGCAAAGCCGCTAGACGACCTGCATGTTCCGCAGATTTAGCCCCATTAATACCCGCGCCATCTCCTGCAACAATAATGCCGGGTATACTGGTATTTCCCCATTGATCATGCTTTGGCCGCCAGCATTGCTGGCTACTATCCCATTTATGTTGACAACCCGCTGCCTGAGTTAGCCATATATGTGGAATCACACCAAAATGTGTCATTAATAAGCCGGTTTCAATTTTATGCTCACGCCCTAGATAACGATAATGCACTGCCTGTAACTCCCCCTCCCCGATAGCTCTTAGGTCGCTTACGCCCATTTTAGTGCTGACTCCGGCACGTTTAAGGTCTTTTTGATACACCAGCCCCTTAGTTAAATAATGGTGTGCTAACAAAGCTCTCGGCAGTTTTGGCATTGCCAGTACAGGATTCGCTAATGGTGTCATATCAAGCATTGCCTTAACCTTTACCCCCGCCTGCATATATTGCCAGGCCAGTAATAGAAGTAATGGCCCTGATCCTGCCAGAACCACACCATCACTCGGCACTACCCCAGCCGATTTGAAGAGAATCTGCCCTGCTCCCGCCTGCATCACCCCGGGCAATGCCCAACCAGGAAATGGCACGGGTCTTTCCATTGCACCACTGGCAACAATGATTTGATCTGCACGGATTATTCTGCTCT
>DAOVWV010000280.1 GCA_030636485.1 Methyloprofundus sp. | reverse complement strand
CCTTGAAATGTAGATAAATCGTTATTTGAACTAGACACGAGTGTGAGGTTATTTATACGCTAAAAAATTCGTCAATTATAGCTTAAAAAATAATGATAGGCACCGCTAAGTGCTCTTTTTACTATGGAAGCAAATATATACTTAATAAAGAGGCAGGAGGGCATACCCCAAATATGTCATGACTAAAGAAGCTTTATTGAGTTATCCACTTAGGAGCGTCACTGCCATTAAGTTAAGACTCGGAAGCGCGACTTTAGTCGCGCACGAGACTTGAACAATCACAGTTCTGCTTAGGTTTTAGGCGCGACTAAAGTCGCGCTTCCAGCTTAAAAAAACCTTAACTTAATGGCAGTGATGCTGAGCGTGGGAACGAGAAATGACTTAAAAGCTACAATATTGGATTTTTTGAATACTTTCACAGTCTTTAAAGTCTTTCCCCTAGATAGTATTAGCCATTGCCCCATCTTAAGTCCCTAACCGAAAAGCTAAGTATACGCCCCCATAAGAGTGTGATGCTTTGCTATAATAGTGCTTATATCACCTATTAATTTTAATTTTAAGAGGCTTCCATGCGGAATTGGAAATTATTGCCCATTATAGCTGGGCTGACAGGGCTTGCTATTTTTGCTTATATTCTATTTTATTTTGTCTTTGTCGATTTCTTTGTCGATCTTTGGTGGTTCCGTTCGCTTGAATTTGAAGGTTATTTCTGGTTAAGACTACTTTACCGGTTTATTTTCTCAGGGGCTGTCACGCTGATATTCTTTAGCATCTTCTTTTTTCACTTCTGGATTGCTTCACGTTATTTAGGCCTGAATCCACCGGATGAAATACTGGTCAGTGCCGATAAGCGGCAACGATTTCAAACCTTTGCCGATATATTTATGTATGGTTCGGTAAAGATCTATACACCTTTGTCATTTATATTGGCAATCATTATTGCAAGCCCTTTCTATCATCAGTGGGAAGATGCTTTATTGTATTTCTTTGGTAGCTCGGCGGGTATTGCTGATCCTGTCTACGGTCAGGATATAAGCTTTTATCTGTTTTCATATCCACTGTATATGCTGATACAGCAAGAGTTGCTGTACTCATCCATTATCCTGTTTTTTCTGGTGACCGCACTGTACTGGATAGAACATATTTTTGTTCCCAATCAGAATAAGGACTATCCACTGGGAGCAAAAGTCCACCTGGCAATACTCCTCGGTTTTACCGTATTGTTTGTTATCTGGGGACTTTTCCTGGATCGCTTTTCACTCTTGTATGTTAATTCACATGAGCCGGTTTTTTTCGGCCCCGGTTTTGTTGAGATACGCTATTTATTGCCGCTGATCTGGCTCAGTATCGTCTCAGTACTGACGATGTTTGTATCGCTTTTGATCTATATTTTTTCTAAAGAGCACCGCACAGCCACACCCATTTTTATTGCTTTGGGCTTTTTTTTATTAGCACTTGGCCTGCAAAATGTCTCCTTTATTCCCAGCTTGATTAATACTTTTATTGTTCGCCCTAACCCAGTATTAACTGAAGGGAAATTTATGGAGAATAATATTAAAGCAACGCTGGATGCGTTTGATCTGGATAATATTAATATTGTTGACTATAAAGTAAATTTAGATGCTAGCAAGGACATTGAGTCATGGGGAACCAAGCGCCATTTTGAAAATATTCCGGTATGGGACAGAGGCTATTTAATTGATGGTTATAAGCAGTTACAGGGAATACGTCCTTATTATACTTTTCATAGCGTGGATGAAGATCGTTATTTTTTAAATGACCATATTCAGCAGGTCAATCTTGCCGCACGGGAATTGAATACCGACAAATTACCTGCCGCTGCAAAGAACTGGGAGAATACTCACTTACGTTATACACATGGCTATGGCGCGGTGATAACCCCAGCGGCACAAGATGCAGGAAACCCGATTTTATGGTACTTGCGTGATTTGAACATGACCTCAAATGTTGGCTTTTCAGTCAATACCCCGGATATTTATTATGGTCAGGAACAATATACTTACGCCATCGTGCCGAATGATCTGGAGGTGTTGGGTTTATCGGACTCAGCCAAGGATGTTGATGGGGCTTATGAAGGGGGAGCCGGGATACCTTTCCCTTCTTTTTTTAGAAAATTACTGTTTGCTTTCTACTTTGGTGATGAAAAGATTTTTTTCTCTACCAATATTTCCAAGCAGAGTAAGTTATTAATCAGACGTAATATTGTTGATAGAATCAATCATATTACGCCTTTTTTACATCTGGACAAAGATCCGTATTTAGTCGTGACTAAAGACCGTTTTTACTGGATACAAGATGCCTATACCTTATCTGATAAATATCCGGTATCTAAATTTGCCAGAGATGACTTTTTATCGGGTACCCAGGAATTTAACTATATCCGTAACTCGGTCAAGGTTGTCGTCGATGCTTATGATGGTTCTACAAAGTATTATATTTCAGATAGTAAAGATCCTATTATTAATGCCTACCGAGTAGCATACCCAGGTGTTTTTAATCATCTGGATAAAATGCCGAGCGAATTGCGCAAGCATCTACGCTACCCGCGTGAACTTTATTATATGCAAATGATGGTGTATGCAAAATACCATCAGGTACAACCTGAGCTGTTTTATGAGCAGGCAGAGACCTGGCAGTTTGCAAAAGTGAATAAACAGCATGTCATGCCTTATTATCAGACCATGGATTTTGAGCACTGTGATGATAGGGAAGAGTTTGTGATGATTAATCCGATGACCCCGATTAACCGGAGTAACCTGAGCATGATCGGTCTTGCAGGTACTTTAGATATCAAAGGCTGTGGACAAAATAGTTATGACCCTTATATCACCATTTATAAATTTGGTAAGGATATACAGGTTAATGGCCCGGCACAGGTTGAGGCATTGATTGACCAAAACCCAGAAATTTCAGAGCAATTTACCCTATGGGATCAACATGGGTCAAATGTGGCGAAAGGGCGCATGATTATCTTACCGATAGGCGAAAACTCGGTGTTATATGTACAGCCTATTTATATGATCTCGACTAAAACCAAGATCCCTGAATTGACGCGTGTGATTGTGTCAATTGGTAATCAAGTGGTGATGGACACTACTTTGTGGTCAGCCTTTAAAAAGCTTAAAGCGAAGTTTATCAAAGGTGCTGAAGATGCTCAGGGAACGGGGACTTCAGTAGAGTAATGCTTTAAAATTTAAGCAAGTATGGATAATTGTCTAACTCACTCGCATTTTTAGCTTCACTGTTAAAGCGAGTGAGTTTTTATGAAAAGACTGTGTGCATTGAGGAATCCTGAATATTTACCTAGAAACATGTATTCCAGCCACACTATTACCAGAGGGCATATGTTTTGTTAAAGTAATTTCAATATCCATATCAAGTGCACATAAACAACAATATAGACGATCAAAGGTAAAGCCAGATAAACGGCCACTGGCAATTTGTGACACCTCAGACTGTGCAATACCAAATAATTCAGCTGCGGCTTGCTGCGTCATGCCTTTTTCTTGAATTAAAACATTAATCTGATGTGCCAGTTTTGTTTTTGCTAAACCTTCATTCACTACCGTACACTTTTTATCCCCCTATAAT
>DAOVWV010000310.1 GCA_030636485.1 Methyloprofundus sp. | reverse complement strand
TGGCTTGTTGTTTATTTAATATTGCATTATGAAGCGTTGGCACTATTTGAGTCAATGCATCAAGCAAGGTGTTTTTTCCTGAAAGTGTTGTTTTGCTATTCAGAACAATATTATCAAACGTCGCCCCCGTACGAAATTGATGCGCAGATAAGGGAATAAACCAGCGGCCATAATTCAGCATATCAGAGGGGATTGCCTGCTCGGAAGTCAATGTCAGTATTTCTCCCTTGGCCAACTGGAAAGGCAGGTACTTAAACCAGGGGTTATAAACCGCTTGATAACCTTCACAGAAAATAATTTTCCTGGCACTTATATCCTGCCAGCGGACATTTTGACTAAATTGTAAATCCTGATAATCAAACTGTGCAGCTTGATAGCTCTGTTTTTCTTGTAGAAAATTTTGCAGACAGCTTAATAGCTTTTGGGTTAAAAGGTAGCCTGTCTGTTTTTGCTGGATAATGCCGAGTGGGGCTTTAATTAAATCAGGCGCCGTTTTTATGTCAGCTTGCAGATACTCAAGATAGTCATTGTCTTGTATACGTTGCTGAAATTTAATCAATTCTTTGTTGTTGCGTACAATACGCTGCATACCTTTTTCGATATAAAAGTCTTGCTGGAAAAAAGTGCTTAGTTGTTGATAAAATTGCTTTGCATAAGGCAATAAAGTATCGACATCATTGCTTTTAACCAGGCGCATTCCTGTGACTGGATTAATCAGCCCGGCAGCTATTTGAGAGGCATTTTCTTGTTGATTATCAATCAGCTGAATACTACAGCCTTGCTTGATTAATTCCCAGCTAAGGAGACTACCTGCCAGCCCCTGGCCAATAATCAGATAATCTACCTGTTTTGACATAGGCTATTTTAGTTGCAAAGTATTTGGCTCACTAAACTGGATACCTTCCCAGCCATATTGCATAAAATTTCTGATATTCTGATGATCATTGCCATCTGGGGCATTTAACACATCCTGATGATAAAAATCACCGAATAAATTTAAAGTCTGAGCTTTATCGAATTGATTGAGCTTGGCAAAGGCAAAAATTTTACAGGAGCCTTCATTGCTGCCTGCTACATTATTAACGCTATCATCACCTAAGCCATTACTAAAGCGAGTAGGTGTGTAGTCATATGACTCGTTAATAATGACCATGGTCTCATCAAAACTGACTTTCTGGTTGGACTTAAGGGTGTTGATAAATGTATTTAAAGACATAGTTTTAATTGAGTTTTAAGTTACGCGCTTTTTCGCGTTGCCAGTCACGGTCTTTTTCGGTTGCACGTTTATCATGGAGTTTTTTACCTTTCGCCAGCCCGATTTCCAGTTTGGCACGGTTATTTTTCCAGTATAAAAACGTGGGCACTAATGTGTAGCCTTTACGCTCCACATGACCAATCAGTTTACTGATTTCCTGACGGTGCAATAGCAGTTTGCGAACACGGGTTGCAAAAGGGGTGATATGCGTAGACGCTGAATTCAGTGCAGAAATATGCATGCCTGATATCCAAATTTCGCCGTTTTTGATAAACACATAACTTTCTTTTAATTGCACTTTACCTTCACGCATACTTTTTACTTCCCAGCCTTCTAAAACAAGGCCTGCTTCAAAGCGTTCTTCGATAAAGTATTCATGTGAAATATAGCGATTTTTAGCAATCGTATTATCACTCGATTTTTTTTTCTTGGATTTTTTTCCAGCCATGGTGGTCCAATTCTATTTTTTAATGCAGAGGTATAAAGGTATAATAAGCAGTGCGGTAGTCTATTTTATTGAATGCAAAGGCTTTGCAGCATTTTTAAGTTCAATAAAATATATTGCGACATCATAATTATAAACAATACCTGTATTTTACTTTAAATTTACTGGTAACAATTGAATTTTTCAAACACGTAGGTAGCTTAATGGCCGATACAAATAAATCCATTCATGGTGAATGGTCTTCACGCTTTGCTTTTATACTCGCGGCAACAGGCTCGGCTGTTGGCTTAGGTAACATCTGGAAGTTCCCTTATATTACCGGAGAGAACGGCGGCGGTGCCTTTGTTATCGTGTATTTACTCTGTGTAGCGGCCATAGGAATTCCCATTATGATCGCTGAAACAATGATGGGTAGGCGAGGACGACAAAGCCCGATTAATACACTACAAACCTTGACCGAAGAAGCAGGTGCCAATAAAAACTGGCATTACCTGGGGTGGTTAGGGGTTATCGCTGGTTTTTTGATTCTATCTTACTACAGCGTTATTGCTGGCTGGTCGATGGCTTATGTTATAAAAGCATTTACAGGCAGTTTTTCGGGGGAAAGTGCATCACAAATTAGTGGTCTTTTTGCAGATTTACAGGCTAGCCCTATACAACAAGCTTTTTGGCATACCCTTTTTATAATCGCGACAATGGCGATTGTTGCACGGGGTGTACAAGGCGGGCTGGAAAAAGCGGTACGCTTTCTAATGCCCAGCTTATTTGCGATATTAATGTTACTGGTTGCCTATGCAATGACCACTGGGTCTTATATGCAAGGTATAGAGTTCCTGTTTAAACCGGATTTTTCAGAATTAACTGCAGCCAGTGTTTTAACCGCTATGGGACATGCTTTTTTTACTCTTAGCCTGGGAATGGGAGCCATTATGGTGTATGGATCTTATTTACCTAAAGATATTTCAATTGGTAAAACTGCCATTATTATTGCTGGGGCGGATACGCTGGTAGCATTATTGGCAGGGATAGCCATTTTCCCTATCGTTTTTGCCAATGGTCTGGAAGTCGGTTCTGGTCCTGGTTTGATTTTTGAAACGCTCCCTATCGCTTTTGGTAGTATGACGGGCGGCTGGTTATTCGGTGTTTTATTTTTTATCTTATTGGTCTTTGCTGCACTGTCTTCCGCTATTTCCTTAATAGAGCCAGCAGTTGCCTGGTGTGTTGAGCATTACGGTATTGAGCGTAAACATGCTTGTATCGGTATGGGGTTTTTCACTTGGCTGTTAGGCATGGGAACGGTTCTATCATTTAATCAATGGTCGGATGTTACCTTCTTTGGCGCAACCTTTTTTGAATCACTGGATTATCTGACTGCTAACTTGATGTTACCGCTAGGCGGGCTGTTTATTGCCTTGTTTGCGGGTAGAATCATGCTGCCTAAAGATAGTAAAGAAGAGTTGAATTTAGGCAATGATATGCTATTTACTATCTGGAAGTTTCTGGTGAGCTATGTCGCACCTGCGGCTGTGTTTATCGTATTTTTAAATGTGCTAGGCGTTTTTGGGATATTTAGTTAATGACTACTACCGTGCAAAAAAGCGCATTAGTTAAATATTCGGCTCATGCGATGTATGACATAGTAACGGATATTGAAGC
>DAOVWV010000219.1 GCA_030636485.1 Methyloprofundus sp. | reverse complement strand
GATATATTAGATGACCCAAATGATTATGCTATTATTGAGGGGATTATTGGGCTTTCAAACTCTTTCAACCGAGAGATTATTGCAGAAGGCGTAGAAACAACAGAGCATGGCTTAATGCTACTTATCATGGGCTGCTATCAGGCGCAAGGCTATGGCATTGCCATGCCTATGCCACCCCTTGAGTTTAAACACTGGCTAAGTCATTACACCCCTAATCAGGCATGGATAACATGCGCACATAAAGTCCGTACACTCAAAGAGAATAAGATAAAACTCTTACGGCTGACATTAACTCAATGGCAAAAGAATGTCGAAGCGACCTTGCAATCCTCACCCGACACTATTCAACATTTGCCAATATTAAAAAAAACCGAATGTCATTGTGGAGTCTGGGTTAGGCGTGTCAGAAAAGAACACCTTTTAGATGAAAACTCGCTACAAAAACTGGAAAATGCTCACAACCTTATGCATGATATTGCCGATAATTTATTCAAAAAATATCAGCAAGGTGAGCTTGACAGTGCAAGAGAGGGGATAAAAGAGCTTCAAATAGCGGCTAAAAATATGCAGAATACCTTAGATCAATGCGAATAGGTGTGACCTGTAGACTATTATACTTCGCGTAGTCACACGAAAGCTAAGCCATAAAAATTTTATGAACTGATTTAACTCTGTGATTTAATGAATTTAAGAACAGACCACCTACCGGGGAGTAGCAGCATGGAATATAAAAATATTCATGAGATGATGAAGTCATTGGCACACTATATCCACACTCAAATAACGGATAAAAGTGCCGAGCAACTTATTCTGTTTGCTCAATACTATTTTAGATTTGGTGATTTTGAAGAAATAGCCGACAGACCCGTTGAAGACCTGTATGGTGCGGTATTATCGCATTGGAACCTATTTTTAGAGTTACCTGCCGAGATGGAAAAAATCCATATCTATAATCCCACTGTTGAGGAGCATAGCTGGCAAAGCCCCCATACTGTCATTGAAATAGTATTACCTGATAGAGCCTTTGTATTGCAATCAGTGACCATGGAAATTAATCGCTATGGTCTGGCCAACCAGCTGGTATTACACCCTGTCTACTGGACCCATAGAGATACACATGGAAAGCTGATTGAGCTGGCCAAGGTAAAACAGCTGGGGGCAAGCCAGGAGAGTGTGTTGCATATTGAAATAAATAGGCAACATGAAGGCTTGATCAAGCAGCTTAAACAAAGCTTAAAAAAGATCCTTTGCGATGTGCGCGTGGCAACAGAAGACTGGCCTGACTGTGTAGAGAAAATACAGCAGGAAATTGCGACTTTAATCGCCCAACAAAATCCTGAACAGCAAGAGTCAATCGAGTTTTTACAGTGGCTGGAAAATAATCACTTTGTTTTTTTAGGTTACCGGGAATACCGGATTGCCGAACAACAGGGGCAATATGGATTTAGTGTGGTTGCCAACACCGGTTTGGGGATTTTACGCGATAGTATCACCCCAGTCCCTAAACAAAATTTTCTCCCCATTAGTCATGATGCCTATCAATTGTTAAATACGGATAACCCGTTGATGATTACCAAGGCAACCAGTAAGGCGACGGTACACCGCCCGGTATTTATGGATTATATCGGGATTAAACAATATGACGAGGATGGGCAGGTTATTGCTGAAAAGCGCTTTTTAGGCTTATTTGCTTCTTCTGCCTATTCCTGTGAGTTAAATAGTATTCCTCTGGTACGTAATAAAATCAAAAATCTGTTGCTGCAATCTGAATTTGTGACCAGTAGTCATACCGAAAGGGCTTTGTTATTTGTTTTAAATTCACTGCCACGGGATGAATTGTTTCTCGCCAGTTTAGATGCCTTATCCCAATGTGCGACCGGTGTTTTACAGTTACAAGAACGCCAGCGCGTCCGTGTTTTTGTGCGCCATGAAGTCTATGGTCGCTTTGTCTCCTTGTTGATTTTTGTGCCCAGAGAAAGATATAACACCGAATCACGAAAAAAAATTCAGGCAATATTGCTGGATATTTTTGCCGGCAGCGATATGGATTTTAGTGTCAAACTCACTGAATCAATTCTCGCCAGAATCCATTTTATTATTCACAGTAAAGAAAAATGCTGTATTACCTATGATGTTAAAGAAATAGAACAGCGCATTATTGAGGTTCTGTCAGACTGGCATGATGAATTGGAAGCTGAATTACATTTGTCGTATGGTGAAGCGGAAGCCAACGATTACTTTCTGGCCTATCGTGATGGTTTTTCTGCCGCTTACCGTGAGACGGTTTCAGCACGTATTGCATTATTGGATTTGAAACGCTTTGATCAACTTGAGCAAGAAAGCTTGTCTGTATTAGGTTTTTTATACAGTCCGTTAACGGCCACCGGGCAACAACAACTGTATTTTAAATTGTATTGTTTTGACAAACAGGCCTCACTCTCCCGGAGCTTACCGATGCTGGAAAATATGGGGGTAAAGGTATGCGGTGAAAATCCCTATGAAATTAAAAAGCTCGGACTGGAAAAGCACTTCTGGATTCATGACTTCGGTTTGGATTATGGGCAAGTAGCAGAACTGGATATTGAAGCACTCAAGCCCCGTTTTCAAGATGCATTTGAGCAATGCTGGGAAGGCCGGGTTGAAAATGATGGCTTTAATGCCTTAATCATTAGTGCAGCGCTTAGCTGGCGGGATATTAATATGTTGCGCGCATTATATTTTTATCTCAGGCAGATCGGTATTGCTTTTAGCCAAAGCTATGTGGAGCACACCTTAGTGCATAATGCTCAGGTTGTCACTTTACTGGTTAAATTATTCAAGCAGCGATTCAGCCCTGAAAAGAATGCATTGGCTAACCTGAATGAGCCTCTTGTGGAAATAGAAAACCTGATTGAGCAGGTTAAGTCCTTAGATGAGGACCGGATACTCAGGCGTTATCTGAATTTAATCCTGGCGGCAGAGCGAACTAACTTTTTCAAGCAAACAGTGGATGAGTTAGGCATTCCTTATTTTTCTATCAAATTTAATTCTGCAAAAGTCGAGGGCCTCCCTTCTCCCGTGCCTTATTTTGAAATTTTTGTCTATTCCCCACGCGTGGAAGGGATCCATTTACGCGGCGGGCCCGTTGCAAGAGGTGGGTTACGCTGGTCAGACAGGCGCGAGGATTTCAGAACCGAAGTATTAGGTTTGATGAAAGCCCAGATGACCAAGAATTCAGTCATTGTTCCTACCGGGGCAAAAGGTGGCTTTGTGGTTAAAAGCCAGCTCCCAAATGAGGCATTGGCTGCAGAGGGGGTTGCCTGTTATCAGCTTTTTATTAAAGGTCTATTGGATATTACCGACAACTATGTCGCCAATGAAGTGGTTAGACCTGATCAGTTGGTCTGTTATGATGCGCCCGACCCTTATCTAGTGGTCGCTGCCGATAAAGGCACTGCAAGCTTTTCTGATTATGCCAATAATATTGCCCAGAACTATCACTTCTGGCTGGATGATGCTTTTGCTTCAGGTGGGTCTGCAGGTTATGACCATAAAGAAATGGGGATTACTGCACGCGGTGCCTGGGTATCCGTACAGCATCATTTTGACACCTTAGGCATCAATATTCAAAATGCCAGTTTCAGTGTTGTGGGTATAGGTGGGATGGCAGGTGATGTCTTTGGTAACGGGATGTTGCTATCAAATAAAATCAAACTCGTCGCAGCCTTTAATCATGAGTCCATTTTTCTTGACCCAAACCCCAATACAGACAGTAGCTTTAAGGAAAGACAGCGCTTATTTTTGCTGCCTAAATCGCACTGGAGTGATTATGACCCGACACTGATTTCTGCGGGGGGCGGGGTTTATTCACGCCAGGATAAAGTCATCGCCTTAAGCGATGAAATAAAACAGGTTCTGGCAATTAATGCATCGAAATTATCGGCCAATGAACTGATTAAAGCCATATTATCTGCACCTGTGGATCTACTCTGGAACGGAGGGATAGGCACCTATGTGAAGGCTGAGACTGAATTAAACAATGAAGTGGGAGATAGAGCCAATGATGCATTACGCATTAATGGCAAGCAATTGCACTGTAAGGTGGTTGGCGAAGGTGGGAACCTTGGTTTTACCCAGAGGGGACGCATTGAATATGCATTGAATGGCGGTTGTATTAATACCGATTCAATCGATAATTCTGCCGGTGTGGATTGTTCTGACCATGAAGTC
>DAOVWV010000344.1 GCA_030636485.1 Methyloprofundus sp. | reverse complement strand
TATTCCTCGATCTATCATCATCCGGAGAGGAAAGTCTTTTTGACTTCACCGAAAGCTAATAATACGTGGAATATTTTATGGTTAATGTGGGTATATTGTTTCAATAACTGAGCTTACGCTCTTAATTTGTAAATATTTAGGTTTTGCTATCAAACCTTATTTCACCTGCCCAAAATAAGGAACCGACAATATCAGAAGAGAAAAACAAACGACACCCGCCAAAAAATGAAAAGGAGCACGATGGCTAGTTTTGGGTAATTCTTCCTTTAATGCCGTATAGGTGATAATGCCTCCTATTAGTGAAAATAAATAGGCAAGAATAAAGTCAGGTATTGTCACTGTTTTGCCTAAAATCCCTCCGAAAATTAGCCCTAAAACAGCAAACCAACGTATATACCTTTGAAGTAACGCATTATAAATTTCTTTAAAATTGGCATTAATGACAATGAAATGCATGACTAGCACTATAACAATTATTTTCATGCTCAATAAACCTTCATTATGTCTATTGACAATCATATAGGCCAGCATCATATTGTAGAGTGTATAAAGTAACTTTCTAAGACCGAAGATACCTTGATGTATTTGAACATGACATCTTTTATTATGCTCAGAATAATTCAGTTCTAGCGTATCTATTAAGTAAGGTAAACAGATACCAGCCAATGCGGTTAGATATAATGGCTGATTAAAAAAACGGCCATTGTAATGATGACTAGGAATGCCAGTAAACTGCTGTTGTAAAATACTTATATCAGGAAAAACGTGGACAAATACATAGGCAACTGAAGCACCGGCACTGAATGAAACCCAGCCATGTGCTTCAAAAAAATGCCACCAATTTTTTTTACCACATAAAATATGTGTACAAACGAGTACAAACAAGCCAATAAGTGAAAGCTGATCTTTTTCCAGAAAGTGCATCATCGAATAGTGTAACTAGTAAGTTTTGTTGATATCTGTGTATGGACCAATTCCATTCACTAATGCTTTTATGATAAAAATGGCTCTTCTTTCCTGCCTTTTATCTGGGAATACCTGATATCGTTAACAGAGCTGATCAAGGCCGTTTATTAATCCGGTTGTTTAAACACCCAATATGCCACGGGAACCAATACAAACTCCATCACCACATATAAAATTAAAAGTCCTGAAGGCTGACCGTCAGTAAACAGGCTGATTATTCGTCCAGTCACCAGCCCACCCGCAAAGATTCCCGTAGTCAATACTGCAACATTTCTATATTCATCATGAAAGGCGGCATAAAGCCAGAATAAGCCCAGACCAAGGTAAAGACACATGACTGCACGTAAAATATGAGCAATATCCCTGCTCAGCTCAGGAACATCAAGAAAGGTCTGGGCAAACCATTGTGGCGAAACTCCATATAACAAGGCAATAATCGACACCGCAGTAACGGCAAAGATCAGGTAGTATTTTTTAATTAGCATTGTGGTCTCTCTTTATTTTAATAATTTGCGTAAAAATTTGATTTTGTCTTTATACGGTGCATACACCAGTGGAATATCCATAAAGGTAGCGCTTTTTAAAATGGCTTTTTTGTGTGAAAAACATTCAAAGCCATGTATACCATGATAAGCGCCGATACCACTTTCACCAACACCACCAAACGGTAGATAATGATTGGCAATATGCATAATACAGTCATTAATACAACCGCCGCCAAATTGTACTGTACCAATGATTTCTTGCTGCACTTCCACGCTTTCAGAATAGATATAACATGCCAGAGGGTGCTGTGGTAATTGATCGACAACCGCATACACATCACTTAATTGCTTATATTCAAGCACTGGCAATAAGGGGCCAAAAATTTCTTCAGACATGACTTTGTCTTCCAGCGTAACATCACGTAACACAGTCGGTGCTATAAAGTGTGTCGCTGCATCTGTTTGACCGCCGACCCAAACTTTATCGGCATCAATAAGACCGCTGATACGCTGAAAATGGTTGTCATTAACGATACGGGCAAAATCCGGACTTTGACTCGCTTCTTCACCATACACATAGATAATTCGTGCTTTCAGTTTGGCAAGAAAAGCCTCCTTAATTGACTCGTGCACCAGTACATAGTCAGGGGCAATACAGGTTTGCCCTGCATTAAGAAATTTACCGTTCACAATCCGTTTGACGGCAATATCCAGCTTAGCGTCTTTATGTACAATACAGGGACTTTTACCGCCTAATTCTAGAGTTACGGGGGTTAGCTGTTTCGCGGCTGCCGACATAATAATAGACCCCACCTGTGGGCTGCCAGTAAAGAAAATATGATCAAATTTTTGCTGTAATAACAGTGTCGTCTCTGGTATTTCTCCTTCCACATAAGCAATATACTCAGGCGGAAATGTTTCTGTAATGAGCTTACGAATAATCGCACTACAGTTAGGGGTCATTTCCGAGGTTTTAATCACAGCCGTATTTCCAGCGGCAATCGCCGCAACCAATGGCGAAAAAGTTAAGTTAATCGGGTAATTATAGGGGGCAATAATTAGGTTAACCCCCAAAGGGGCATAATATAGCTTGCTTGAACCGGGCTGAGTTAATAATGATGTCAGGGTTCGCTTAGGTTTCATCCAGCTTTTTAAGCGCTTCATGGTGCTGGAAATATCATGTTGAGTAAACCCAGTTTCTGATAAATAGGCTTCAAATTCCGGTTTACCCAAATCCTGTTTCAAAGCCTCATGCAACTCTGCTTCGTAGTGAATGAGTGCTGCTTTTAGTTTGCTTAAATTCTCAATACGGCTCTCATAGCTTTTGGTAGCGCCCGTTTTAAAGAATTTACGTTGGTTGGCGACAATATCAATAATCTCTTGTTCGCTAGAAGGGTGGGGTAAATTAGTCATATCAAATGATTTATGTCATAAAAATAGAAAGATTACAGGCTTATAAAAAACCAATAAATTTAAAGTACGTTTTTGTGGGGCATTATTCGTGTTTTATCTCCACTTGATAACCTTTTCTATTTGATAAAAAGTCCGCACCCACGAGCATAGACGCAGTAAAGTACCC
>DAOVWV010000286.1 GCA_030636485.1 Methyloprofundus sp. | reverse complement strand
GTTTGGCCTTTAGCTGATTAGGATGTGCTGAGCTACGAAGCGCATCTTGCATCAGTTGATGCGCTTCCTATCGCCGGTACTCTTAACTTTGGTCTTTACTGCAAAGTGGCTGACAAAACAAACATAAGAGGTTATTTATATGAATTTTATTCCAACCCATAAAATATTACTTAAGACAGCGGTGTTATTGGCGGGTAGTGCATTTAGCACAGTTAGTTTTGCACACAGTGCAGGGGCTACTTTGGGGGCTGATGGTAAAAAAGCCAGTGCAACAGCACTGGCGGCCATTACCTGTTTTGATGATGGTAATGGTAGGCCGGAAGGGTTGTTTACCCAAATAAAAGATATGTCAGATCCTGTCCCAGGGTTGCTTATCAATATTCAACTATACAAAGGTCTACAGGCGGTCAGTATTACCGATACTGTTTCGGGGGATGCTGATTATAGTGAGGGGATTCAGCTTAATGGTGGGCCTGGTGTTTACCAGATGATAGTCAACAAAACAGATGTAGGGCCAAAACGGTTTGATGTTATCTGGCATTGTATGACTGAAGATCATACGCATACCGGCACTGATATTACCGTGCGCCAGTTTCAGTAATTGATCATGAATTGGAAACGGACATTATTAGCTATCGTCGGGCTAATGCCCATGACGCTACTCCAGTCTGCAGAAGTGGGTCAGCAGTTTAGTGCCTGTGCGTTAACTCGCTTAAGCAATAACGAGCAGGCAATTGAGATGAGTAAATTTGCAGGCAAAGTCTTGTATCTGGATTTCTGGGCTTCCTGGTGTCCGCCATGCGCAAAATCCTTTCCCTTTTTAAATGAAATGCACCAGCAATACCATAATGAAGGCCTGCAAGTTATAGGTATTAATTTAGATGAAGTCGCGGCAGATGCAGAAAAATTTTTAACCCGGTACCCGGCTGAATTCACCATTGCCAGCGACCTGAGTAAGCAATGCGCAGAAAACCTGGGTGTTGCTGCCATGCCTACTTCATACCTGATTGACCGGAAAGGTGTTATTCGCCATATCCATCTAGGATTTCGTAGCGGTGAAACGCAAGAGTTGCGCGAGAAGGTGCAGCAATTACTTGCAGAGCCAGCCCTTTGAGTGAGGTCGCGGCATGAAAACAAAGAAAACACTATTAGCCTTTTTTTACTGCGTGATACTGTCCAGCTGTGCGCAGGTTAAACCCTGGGAACGAGGGCACTTAGCCAAACCACAAATGGCTCTGCAACCGCACCCTTTGCAAGGCTCCTCGCGCGCGCATCATTACGGTAGTCGGGAAGCGGGCGCAGCAAGTAATGCATCATCGGGAGGTGGTGGTTGTGGCTGTTATTGATAAATCAGCCCCCCAGATAAAAAACGACATTGTTGATAATCCTGATAGCATGGCCGATCAGCAAGCGAGTCCATCAGCAACGGGTAGCTTGGGTGCCAGTGCATTACAAGCGTTAACCTCGGCAGCGTTGGTTTTGCCAGGATTGTTTTTGACACCCGCGAAAGCGGTTGCTGAAGATACGGTGAGTATGCAGTATAGCTACTACAAGGAAGGTGAGCGTGAGCTGTATAATGTGCCCAACACAAGAACCACGATGAGTGCCGATACCTTCCATCTTAGCTCGCAAATCAGCTTGAAGGATCGGATAAAATTTGCTTTTGATTACACTCAGGATACCTGGTCTGGAGCAACGCCTGTCACCACATCACCTTTAGTTGCAGGGGGGAATAATCCTATATTCGCCAATACCGATGACGGCATCACTGTAGTGGGTGCTTCGCCCATTATTAATAGCCAGATGTTGATGGATCATCAGTTGACACCCTTAGAGCAAGACCCCATCACGGGGAAAATTCTAGGTACCAATACACAATTGGTGCATGTGCTCTCTTCTGCCTCTCCGGAAACACGTAAACAAGCTGACTTCAGTCTGGCTTATGAATGGGATGATGCGACCATTAATGTGGGTGGCGGATTATCTCTGGAAAATGACTATAATTCCTACTATGGAAATATAGGGGGTCTCTGGAATATAAATGCAGGTCTGACCACTCTAAAAACAGGGCTAAGCTATAACTGGAGTGAAACCCAGGCGATTATTGATCATGATGCGTCGCCCTATATTACAAAAACCGCTTATGCCGATCAGATTGAATTTCGTGGTGGCTCAGAGATTTTACATGGCAATAAGCAGGACTGGTCAAGCAATTTTGGCATCACCCAGATCCTGAATAAAACCGCGCTAGTGGATATTAACCTGGGCTATATTCATGGCTCAGGGTTTATGGAAAATCCTTATAAAACCACGGCAATCGTCTTTATTGATCCTGAGACCATTCCATCAGACCCAGCTATTCCCATCACAGGAGATGTTCGGGCATTTTTAGAGCAACGGCCTGATAAGCGTAACCAGGTTTCTCTGGCGACTAAATTTGTACAATATATCGACCCAATAAATGCCGCAGTACACCTGGGATACCAGTATTCACATGATGACTGGGGCGTTAATGCACATGCCTTTGATTTGGAATGGGTTCAGCCCTTGGGGCGTGGATGGACTTTAACGCCGCATTTTCGCTATTATTCGCAAAGTGCTGCAAATTTTTACCAATCCTACCTGACCTCACAACAGGCTTTTAGTACCAAAGCGGTGGATGAGCAAGGACGAGAAATCTGGGTCGATGCGAGTGATCCAGACAATGGGGTGGAATATTTTCGCGATGAGGACTTTAATCTGGTCGATTCCAATGGTGAGATAGTTGATGAAAGTATGCTCAATGTGAAGAACAAAACCGAGCCTTTTGATACTGAACTATTACCTGAACATTTCTCCAGTGACCACCGTTTATCGGGCTATGGTACCATCAGTGCAGGCATTACGATTTCCAAGCAGCTCGCGAGAGGGCTGACCTTGCAAGGAGCCTTTGAATATTACAATCATGCGGGTTCTTTAAAGTTAGGCGGCGGTGGAGAAAATAGTTATGCAAACTTTGATTCTTTTTCAGCTAACGCGGCACTCATCGTTGATATCAATGCACTCAGCGCCCAGGGAGGGCATGAGATGCACGCTGAGCATGCAGGCCATGCCCAGCATAGTGGACATACCGCACCTGCCGGTGTGATGTACAGCCATATGTTGCCAAAAGCGGGCGACATAATGGTGGGTTATCGCTATATGTATGGCCGCAAAGCAGGGAATGTTTTACAGGGAACAAATAGCGTTAGCGACCAGGAAGTCGTTGCGAACGGTTGCAGTGATGAAATACAGTGCCGGTTTATACAGCCTTATATGGAAATGGGCATGCATATGGTTAATATTATGTATGCACCGACGGACTGGTTAAATTTGATGCTGATGCCGACCTTTGTCGATATGGAAATGAACCTAAGAGAGCTTGATGGTCGACCACCACCCGTTGACGGTGTACATGAACACACGGGAATTGGAGGGCATACCACTGGTGGTGTGGGCGATACCTTCATCAGCTCGTTGTTTAAATTAGTGGATCAGTCTGGCCACCATCTGCATCTT
>DAOVWV010000207.1 GCA_030636485.1 Methyloprofundus sp. | reverse complement strand
CGTGGTTAGCTTTGATGGTGGGCAAAAAAAACTGCCCACCCTACTTGTTTTTGTCCCGTGTTAAGTGGGTAGCCTAGTCTTCTTATAAAGAATATCTTACTGTTATGGATAATAAACAATGCTAAAGGTGCTTTTCGTTTGTATGGGCAATATATGCCGCTCACCCAGTGCTGAAGGGGTGTTTATGAAATTAATTTCTGAACAGAAATTACAGCATAAATTTTCGATTGATTCGGCTGGCACGCATGCTTATCATATTGGTGAACATTCGGATTTACGTTCCCAAAAAGCGGCCAAAGAGCGCGGGGTAGACCTCAGTAAAATACGCGCCCGAAAAGTCATCATGGGGGATTTTGAAGATTTTGATTATTTATTAGCCATGGATAAAGATAATCATTCGGTTATGCTAAAAGCCTGCCCGGAAGAGCATCAACATAAAGTCAGGCTATTTTTGGAATATGCACCGCACTTAGATACTCAGGAAGTGCCAGACCCCTATTATGGCGGGACTTATGGTTTTGAGCGCGTATTAGATTTAATTGAAGAGGCTTCAACTGGCTTTATTAAAGAATTAAAAACATCAGGAGAAATATAATGAAAAAATTATTACAAAGTGTATTGTTTATCGGTTTATTGTTGACTGCTTATTTAAGCCATGCAAAAGAAGATCTGCGTGTCAGTCATGTCGTCGTTGTCTGGTTAAAAGAGCCAGGAAATGCGCAAATGCGTGAGCAGTTTGTTAAGGCGAGTCGCGCTTTGGAAGCTGTGCCAGGGGTTGTATCGCGTCATGTGAGTGCAGTGATACCGAGTGAGCGCCCGAAAGTCGATGATACTTTTGATGTGGCCGTGACGGTTACTTTTGAAAATGCTCAGGCGCTTAAAAAATACATGCAAAGTCAAAAGCATAAAAACATGCTTAAAAACCAGCTTAAACCGTTGGTTAATAGAATTGTCGTGTATAACTTTGGTAATATCTAGGTCAAAATCATGGCAATTGTTTCTAATACAGTTAATTATTTAGATGGCGGTACTTTATTGCAGGCTTTCTTTGCTTATGATGATTCTTTTGAAGGAAGACGTCCCGCTGTTTTAATCAGTCATGCCTGGGGTGGGCGTGATGAGTTTGTTAATGATAAGGCAAAGCAACTCGCCGAGCTAGGTTATGTTGCGTTTGCATTGGATATGTATGGACAGGGTGTCGTGGGTGCAAATCCAGAAGAGAATGCTGCATTGATGCAGCCCTTTATGGAGGATCGGCAATTATTGCAGAGGCGTATTCATGCGGCTCTGTATGCCGTGACTTTATTACCCTGGGTTGATGATAGTAAAATTGCCGCTATTGGCTTTTGTTTTGGTGGTTTATGCGTCTTGGATTTAGCGCGTATGGGAGCTGATGTAAAAGCGGTGGTGAGTTTTCATGGTTTATTAACGCTGCCAGAGGAAAGCGGGGATAAACCTGTGATTGCCAAAGTTCTCGCTTTGCATGGTCATGATGATCCGATGGCGACAGAGGAACAGTTAAAGGCATTTACAATTGAAATGACTGATTTGAACGTGGATTGGCAACTGCATAGTTATGGTAATACCGTTCATGCTTTCACCAATCCTAAGGCTAATGACCCGGCTTTTGGTACTGTTTATAATGCAATAGCCGATAAACGAGCCTGGCAAAGCATGAAAAATTTTCTTGAAGAAGTGTTTGCTTGATTGTCATATTTCGTGCACTCAGAGTTACGGGTTATATATTTCGCACGGTCATGGTTGCGGAGTATATAGACATCTTATTTTTCAAATGAGTATTTAGACTATGGATAAAGCGCTGCCTCAAATAGAAATTCTGCCTAATCAGGCAGCCTTTAACCAAGCTGAATTGCCTCGGAAACCTTGGTATAAAATACGCAGATTATTCGTTTTTACACTTATTTTTGTGCTCTGTGCCACTTTCAGTCTTGGCTATGTGTATAGTCGTCCCGCACTGTTTCGAAGTTATGCGACCTTATTAACGGTTGCACAGACTGCCATAGATCAACTCAGTAGTGATGCCGATGCCCAGCATGTGGCGATACAAAGACAAATTCTTACGGGTCAGGCGTTGTTGGATGAAACGTTGATACGCCTGAATCAAGGGCAGTTACAACATATGACTCAGGAGGGTCAATCATTCCTGGCAGAATTAACCGCTGCTAAATTGCGGCATATGTTAACGGTACAGGCCGTCCCTGAAACTAATCTGGTTGAGTTAGCGGCTATTAGCTATCAAGCGGAAGTATTGGCTCCTCTCATAAATGGTTGGATTGATGTTTATCTGGAAAGACGGGCAGATGAAATTCGACAAACAACGGGTTTGACGATAGAGGTATTACAAGAAGAGCTTTATGGTCTCGAAGCTAAGGTCATACTCAAAAGAATTGATCTGGATGATTTTAGGACAACAAATGAGATCATTTCATTGGGTCGTGAAAATATTTTTGAAAACCAATCGCTTGCGCGTTATAGGAGTTTAAATCAATCGCTTGGTGTCGCCAGTGATCAAGCGATTAAGGCGAAAGCCCGGTTAGATGCCATTAATAGAGCGATTGCATCGGGAGAAACGGTTGTCCCAGATGCAAATAAGCGCCTGATGCGTGATCTTGAAATACGCCTGCAAAAATTACGTAAGCAGTTGGCGGATTTTGATCAAAAGTATACGCGGGAGTATTTAGCCTTAAGACCTGAGTCCAATATACTTCCTCAGCAAATTAAAGAACTTGAACAGCAAATCCAAATAAAGCGTAATGAAGGTAAAGGGGTTGCTTTAAGTGATGCCGAACAAAACTACGATGCCGCACAGCAGACATTACGTGAAATAGAAAAACAGCTGGAAGGGCATAAACAGCAAGCCACAGAATTTAGCTCAAAATTCTCTGAGCATGAGGCTTTGCTTAGCGATTTGGACGGCCTGGAATTGTTGCAGCGTGAAGCACAAGAAAGGTTGACTCAGATAGAGGCTAAGCAAATGGAAAAATTTCCTCAAGTCAATGTGATAGAACGTGCCTTTATCCCAGGTGAGCCTTTTAGTCCTGATTACACTAGAAATGCAGTCATTGCCATTGTTGGCTCAATTATTCTGGGGCTTTTTGGTGTTTGGCTTGTTGATTTCCTAACCCGTAAAGAAGACGAGTCGGCAACGACCACCATTACTGTGACGGGCAGTCGTTATTATGAGGATATTGCACCTGATTTAATTAGCCGTTACCAACAAAGGCATGAGCAGTTAAATCAAAGTGCATATCAAGCGATACCGCAGGAGCAAAACCATAAGCTTGAGCAGGGAGGACTTAGGGAGGTCAGTATTGATGAGTTGGGTGCCTTGCTTGAAGCGGCTGATATTAATGCAAAGCAACTGATTACCTTGCTATTAAGTGGTTTGAGTGCTGATGAAATTGTGGACTTAAGCTATGAGGATTTTGACTTTAAGAATAACTTAATCAATATTAAGGGCGCTAAACAGCGCTCAATCTTCCTCAATGGGGCTATAAAAACCTTATTTGAACATATAAAGCCATGCCCAGTCTGGAATAAGGGGCAGGCGATAGATGTAGAAACATTGGAATCCATTCTTGTTTATGCGATTGTAGATGCTGGTTTAGCAGAAGCAGAGCTTATTAGTATTGACTCAATAGCCTATACTTATGTTATATATCTTATAAAACAAGGCCTGCGCTTATCAGGGCTTGAAGCTATTATCGGCTATGTTGAACCGACGGCATTATCACAATATAGCCGTTTTTCTCCCAATAAAAGAGGGGTATCCATGGCGGATATTAATTTGCTCTACCCATCATTGGAAAAATATATTGATTGAGGGTGATCAGCAGGTATTCGATATAGAGGATTTTCTAAAAAACCTGACCCGTCTGCCTGGCATTTATAAGATGCTGAACGATAAAGACACGATTGTTTATATCGGTAAAGCTAAAAACCTGAAGAACAGAGTTTCCAGTTATTTTAGAAAAGGCGCGGCATCACCTAAACAACAGGTGATGGTGACTAAAATAGCGCGTATAGAAGTGATGGTGACGCATACGGAGGCAGAGGCTCTGTTACTGGAGAGTCAGCTGATTAAACGGCATAAGCCGCGCTATAATATCTGTTTAAGAGATGATAAGTCCTACCCCTTTATTTACCTTTCAACTGAACAAGCGTTTCCGCAAATCACCGCGCATCGTGGAGCAAAAAAGAAGCAAGGCAGTTATTATGGGCCATACCCTAGTGCAGGTGCTGTACGTGAGACTTTAAAGCAATTACAGCGAATATTTCCTATTCGCCAATGTGAGGATTCATATTTTAACAATCGTTCCCGCCCCTGTT
>DAOVWV010000031.1 GCA_030636485.1 Methyloprofundus sp. | reverse complement strand
TTTAAGCCCTAGATAAGCTAATGCTTCATTGTAGCGTGTTAGCAGAAATAGTACCTAGGCTTTGTAACGATATTTTTTGAGTGCCTCGCCTGTAGATAAAAGAAGTACAGGAGTGTAAATGAAATGACCTGAGCCCTTTTAAAACGTGGATATTTGGTTCGCCTTTTCAAATCTAGGCTAAATATTTGTACACAACATGTTGATGGAAAAGCTATTTCATATATTGCCTTATTAAAAGAAATACGTTACTCTAACTTGCGGCTTATGTATTCGCTAGGTGATCATTAAAAAGAAATGTCTGTTTTTTAGAATCCAGGCAACTCATGCATAACAGAAGAGACACACCCATCGGTACTGCGGTTATCTTGCAGATGATGGATCAAAAGGAATATTGTAGATAGAAACCACTTAATTCCTCTTACATAAAAATTATGAATGGAGAGGTGTGAGACAATGAGAATTCCCCATGCAATATAAATTACTTTATCGAACTATTCTGTCAATACTTTTGACAACGGCCACGGCCTCAATAATCGCTCAGCCTACACTCAGTTTGAATACCCAGGCAGGAATGGCTGGTCAACAAGTCACAGCGACACTAGCGATAACAGAGCCAGGTTCAAGCAGTGGTTTTAATGCTCATATTGTTTTACCAATTGGTGTTACTCTGATTGCGGTTAATAAGGGTGATTTAGTCAGTAGCAGTGCCTTTACTCTGGATTACCATCAGCTTAACCAGGACTTGAAAGTAATTGCCTATTCGGCCACTGAAGCAATTACCCAAGCAGGCGAACTACTCACGCTAATATTGCAAATCAACAATACAGTCGTTCCCAGCCTGCTTGATTTAAGCTTTTCAAATATTAATAGTAATAGCCTCATTAACAGTAAACATGCCTTATCCAGCAATGATGGTCTATCCTCACTCGCACATTCGGTCGAGAATACTAAAATAGTCGTTTATAACACGACATCTGACCAGGATGGAGATGGTATGACGGATCAATGGGAAATCTCAAACGGTCTAAATCCCTTTATAAACGATGCAGGTGGTGATCTGGATGGTGATGAATATAGCAATCTGCAGGAATTCCAAAATGGGACGGATCCTGATGATAACACTGACTTCCCGATAAATAATGAAAACTGTGGTGGGGCTGATGTCAGCATTTCTGATCATACCTATAGCTCATTAGCCAATGAAACCTGTACTGCAAGTACACGTATAGCCACCAGTGGAAATATCTTAGTCAGTTCAGGAGCAAGCGTTATATATAACGCCCCCTCCATTATTTTAAATCCTGGTTTCAGAGTTACTTTAGGGGGGTATTTCCGTGCAGAACAAAACCCTCAAGCGGCTCAGCGGGTATTGAATAACCCGAGTGAAACGAGTACGCAAGAGGTTAATAGTGTTGTACAGACTATAGAGTTCTCAGAGGAAGACAATATAGAAATAACCTCTCCTATTGAATTGTTCTATCTGTATATAAAAAATACGTATAAGAACTTTGCTACTGAGTCCATAGAATTTATACAGCAAGCGACAGAACGTTATGTTGTTTTTGCAACTGAGCAAGCCCTATCAGAAAATGACTTTAATTCATCCAGTGATGTTTATCTGTTTGATGCTGAAACAGGTGGCTTGCTATTGTTAAGCCCTACGCTCTCTTCTACAGGCACTAGTACTTATCCCTCAATAGACGCAGCAGGACATTATGTCGCTTTTCAAAGTACAGCAAACGACTTAACGATTGATGATAATAACCCTGAAAGTGGTGTTTATCTATACTCAATTCAGGATATGACATTGACCCGACTAGCGAACCCGCTAATCAATGAGTTACTACAGCTAAATACATCAGAGCACCCAAGCATTGAGAGTAATGGCCGCTCCATAGTCTACGACCATGCTGACTCACAAGGAATACGCCAGATTTATCAGTATAAAATGGATGAGCAAAGTACAGTACCACTGACTAGCACAAATGAGCCCGCATTAGAATCGCATCACCCTGTGCTGAGTAATGATGGACGCTATTTAGCTTACCTTGCTACACCGCTTGTGACAGAGGCTGATAATGCAGCTTGTTATATTCATGTACTTGACTTAATGGAGGGCATGCAGTGGCAGGTCGATTGTCCAGTGGGGTTAGATCCACTGGATGCTTTGGGTTCGCTTTATTTTGTATCTGAGACGGAACAGCTTGAGTGGCAAAGTAACGGTATTTTACCCATTAGCGTGACTTTTCATTGAGTTCAATAATTTGCTCGAAAATGAGCCTGATTTAATCTTTTATAAAAAACAATTATATTTAACTCTGTGGAGTAATTTATGTTCGCTGAAGCTAGTGCTATGAAAAAATGTACCGCTTTTTTAAACACGATATTAACTGTGTTTTTGGCAAGTACTATAAGTTGTGCTGAGGCCGCCAACAAACAATCAATACAAGAAGCTATTTTAGGGCAAGGCAGCTTTACTCAAGTTGAACTCATTGAAATGGATTTGAACCAGGATAATATCGTGGATGTAACAGACCTGGTAGCCCTTATACTTCAACAGTCTCAGCAGGTCAGTTTTGCGACCAGCTCATCAGAAATGGATGAAACAACAAGTACGCATTATATTATTGTTGACTATACAGGTTCAAATTCTGGGGTATTAAATTATACCTTAGGGGGAACAGCAACCTTGAATGAAGACTATACTGACTTGACCAGTAGTAGCGCCCCCATTATTAACTCAAAAGCAATCATAAAGCTGGCTGCACAGGTGGATACAATTTTTGAAGCAAATGAAAATATTGTACTCACATTACTCCCTAATAATGATTACCAACTGGGAGCACAAAGAACGCATACCGTAATACTGAATGATAACCCCAATGAGTCACAAGCAAATTATCTATTTATTATTGGCAGTCATGTACCCGGTAGTTCGTCTTCTAATCAACTAGGTCTAGCACCCGCTTTGCTATCAAGAACGGCGAGTGTCGCACTAACGTTTTCACAAAACGCCATTATTGCAGCACATTTAAATGAAGATAAATCCATTGGTATTGCCGATAAGAATATAAATACTAACACCATTCCAGCGAAATCTATCAGTTATGATAGTAGCACTGGGGCTTTAGAAATACTCTTTGAATTTCAAAGTGAGTCAGGTAGCTTTAGTTCTGGTGCTAGCATTGGCAGCTTTCAATTTGATCCTGATAATGAAGCATTCCCATCATTTCAGAATGATTCAAAGAAACAAGTGACAAACAAGTTGACTTTGTTGATTAATGATTTTGATATTACCACTGAAAAATTTACCGATAAATTACTACAGGGTAGTTTTTCACTGGATATTACAGGGGTGTTGAGCGATGGTAGTATGTCGGCATCTTCAGGCACTTTAGTTGGAACTATGCAGCAATAATTGAGGTTTTTATCATAATGAATAGTCACAACATATACAGTCTTCTCTTTGCCATTATTGCTCTATTTTTTACTCAGGCCGTAAAGAGTGAAACGTTACTTGCAAACCAATGTGCACATATTCCGCCAGCGGCAGATGCGCCACAACCGACCTGTGCCAATACCTATTTTATCGCTAACGGTTTTGACGAGAATAATGATGGCTTAACGGATTACATCAAACTGGGTAACCAGGACTTACCCGCTGTAGAAACCGAAAAAAACAAGTCAGGGCTTTATTTGCAAAGCTCGCTCGGGGGGATCA
This sequence comes from Methyloprofundus sp., assembly GCA_030636485.1. Lineage (GTDB taxonomy): Bacteria > Pseudomonadota > Gammaproteobacteria > Methylococcales > Methylomonadaceae > Methyloprofundus. Next base: position 6,415 of record DAOVWV010000031.1, on the reverse strand, counting down.
CAGCACCGATGGCTTATTTCCCGATGGTGGAAGAAGTACTGACAGGAACAGGGTTAGAAACACTGAAAGGTGGGAGTACCTTTACTTTTCAAGAGCCTCAGGATGGCAGTGCTCTAGGTTATCGTTCAGTATTATATGCAACATCAGGTTCGGGAGCACTCAAAGCATTCTATACCGATGCAATTCGAGAGTTTACCCCTGCACTAAGTAGTCTGTTAGACGCGGAAGAAGACTTTCGTACCGCACTACGAGTCAATCCGTTTTATGAAGATGCCTTAAATGGTTTATTAGAAACCTATTATGCGCGTGCAGAAGGTTTTATGCTGATTGGTAACGACTATATGGCTAAAGCCTTTCGGCAGAAGTTTGACCGTTTACCTCAGGAGACAAGGTCAATAGTAGAGCTAGAAGTGGCCAATATCGATAGCGCGCTGCAAAGTTATGAAGTGGGTTTCCGCGAGTTTATGAAATTATTTAATCAGGATAATTTTATGGGTGTAGGTCAAATAAGTAAGCCTTTTCTGAATATTGATCCTGAGTATCTATTTTTTACCCGGCGTTTCCAAAATCCAGACAGTAGCTCCAGTGAACAGGTGGCCTTCGAATCATTGCGTGGACAAGCGAATAGTATTGGGCATGCAACCAATATGTATGATGCCGCTGGGGTGGCTATCCTGCCAGTACAAGGCTCGCCAAGTTTCAGTTCATCAGCTCGATCAAGCCAGGGTGGGCAGTTAACAGGGGTAGATGCTCCGATAAAATTTAAACTTCCGATTGTGGAAGCGGGTTCTGTTTTTGAACCTGGTAAGAGTTTTACCCTGCGATTTGAAGCAGATATTGATTCAAATGTCTCAGTACAAGAACTGGAGTTACTGGTTGAATTCGATCCTGGCTTAGTCAGCCCACCAACAACGATTGATGATATAGACTTTAGTTTGTCTGATTTTTCACCTATCGTGAAAGAACTATACAGCCCAGGTTCGGTTTATAAAGGCAAACAGCTTTTTGGTAATCAACTATTGATTCGTATTGAGGCAGATACACAGCTTACTGGGTTGGATCAACGTATTGCAGCGATACCTTTTATAATTAAGGGAGATGCAGTATCACCTGTTGATGATATTAGCATCTATGTGGCAGGCTCGGGTGGCTCTTTGGTTTCGGGCTTTAAGGACATTGCAATACTTTACCGCTTAGCTGCTGCACATGCCAATGCAACCTTTGAAAAAGTGAGTCGCTTGTATTCGGTGAGTAGCCCAGAAGCGAGTATTGCACTGATAGAGGAAGAAGTGGAACGAATAGGTGGCTGGTTCGACCATATTCAAGCCTTATTGCTTAAATCAGCCAATGCTGAAGATCTCGCCAATATTGATCCTCTGCAAAGTGCGATTCGCAGTATTTCTTCAGAATTGAATGCACTGAGCTCATTACGTGGCTTTATACGTTCAGGTGCCAATCAGTTTGGTTATCCGAATGATTACCTTCCTTTTTATAATACCAATGAAGGAGACACATTTTCTGCTATCCGGAGTATAGCGGTGGGTTCTGGAACTATAGGTTCATTTACCCCGAGAACAGCAGGTGGGATTTTTGGTATTGCACGTGAAGCAGAAACCAATGCTACACAGTTGTTTGATAAATTAGAAAATACCAAGGATCGTATCCGTAATGAATTATTTACCATAAACCAGCAGGCAGAAAATCGTCTGGTGCAAATCTGTGGTCGAGTGGATAGCAGTACGGGCGAACCGAGTTTAAATGTCTCTGAGCCTATTGATTATGATTTACGTGCTGCACCGCGAAATATTGCCAGTGAAATTGGTCAGCACGTATTGTTATTTAGCCGTGCCAGTGCAGTATTGGAACAGTCACAGGCTGATATTGAGCAGCTGTTAAAAGCCATAGAGCTAGAAAAAGTTTTTTTGCAGAATGCGCTACAACTTCATGATAAGAAGACGCAGGTAATTCAAGAATATAGTGTGATGCAACAAAATCTGGATAGAGAGCTAGGCAAGATAGCGGCAAAACAAGCGCGGCTTCGGGCTACAGCCGAGGCACTTAAGTCACTGACTTCAGGAGCCACAGTCGATAAATGGTTTACTGGTGGATCAGCCGCCTCCATTGCGTCAGCCGCAATTACAGTGGCTAATGGCATGATGCAAGCTAGACTAGAAGAAAAAAGAGGTAGCTTACAGGCTGATAAAACCCGTTTAGCCTCTGAAGAGCGTATTGCATTAACCCAAATTGATACCGAGATATTTCAGCTTCAGCAACAAAAAAATATTGAAAATATGGTAAATCAAATTGCGGTTAAGCAAATCGCAGCTGAAATTGCCGAGATTGATGTACAAGTTGCATTGGGTAAACTGAATCAATTAATTACAGAGCGCGATAACTTATTAGCCCAAAAAGGACGATCACTTGCCAACCTAGGTGAAATGTCTTTTGCCGACCCTTCCTTCCGCCTAACTCAGTTTGGTGTGATGAAAGAGGCGGAGAACCAATTAGAGTATCTAAAAAACTGGCTCTATCTGATGACCCGGGCTTTGTATTATAAATGGGCATTGCAAGATGATTACGTTATTCGCCTGAGTGGTAATACAAGTTTGCCAGCAGTAAGTATAGATGATATTCGACGTATTCAGGCTGTTGGAGCTCTGGATATTGGTGGTATTAGCAGTAATGTCCTAGGAGATAGCCTAACCGCAGCAAAATATGCGCAGGTTTTATTGGCTTTTGACGATGAAGCTCCGATAACACTAAACCTCAGTCAGACACCGCCTATTACTAGAATAAACTCTAATAATACCGCTCGATTTTCTTTGCGCGAAGATTTTCTGCATATTGTGCGAACTGCGAATACCGCAGAAGAAAATGCACGGGTGCGCAATGCTTTTCAAGCATGGTTGGCAGCACCTGAACGCAGAGATGCCGATAATAATCTGGTGATTAATTTTGACACCATCAGTCACCTAGAAAACTACAATCAGGTGGTTAACCCGCAAACAATCAGTGATCACGGCACATGGACGCATTTCGCCCTACGCTCATTTTCAACCAAACCTTTATGGAATCATAAAATAACTCAGGTTGGCGTATCCTTAAGAGCATTTGGCTCTGCGTTTACGGCGGGTAATAACAGTGTCAGTGGTTCACTTGAATATGGTGGAACAGGTTTTGTGAAAGGGAATTCCGTTGCAGACGGTGATTTTAGTACTTATCAAATGCGACAATGGCGCAAAGTGGGCTTAGATGGTCTAGAGCCGATTGATTTCAGAACGGTTGCTCTGCCTGCAATACCTAACAGTAATGAATTTGAAGCAAGTGAAGCAACTTATTTACATATAAACCTAAAAGAGCGCCCTGTCGCAGCATCTTCCTGGCGTTTATTTATTCCGGCAAGTCAGGTGAACAATATAGAATTAAATAATATTGAGGATATTTTTATCTATATCTATTCAACTGCTTATCAGCAGCAATAAATTGATATTTCATTAAAAATAAGGAATAAATACATGCTAAAACTAGCCTTTAATCAAGTAGTCATACTCTTGATTTTCCTTTTTCCATTTTCACTCCTACAGGCTCAATCAGTCCCTCAATTGATTAATTACCAAGGGCAGTTGACTAATGGGAGTGGCGAGGCTTTGGCGACAGCTGAATATAAATTAAGTTTTAAAATTTATGATGCGGCCTCAGGTGGAAATTTAAAATGGGGGCCGCAGGTGTTTAATGCTGTGACTGTTGTTAGAGGTCATTTTAATGTTATTTTGGGGCCGCTAGATAGCAATAGTATTTTGATTGTAGATGCTTTCCAGGGCAGTAACCGGTATCTGGAAATCACGGTTGGAAATGAAGCCCCTGTTGTACCAAGACAACAGATTTTGAGTACGCCTTATGCGGTGCAAGCACAAAATTCTGACTTGGTTAGAAATGTAGATTTGTTAGGTAAGTTTAATGCTTTATCAGGTATGGTAGCCGCATTTAATCTCAATAGTTGTCCCAGCGGTTGGTCTGAATTTTCAGGTGCTTATGGACGGTTTATTCGTGGTATTGATAAAAGTGGAACAAATATTGATGTAGATGGAGAACGTGGCTTAGGCTCCATACAGTTAGATAGCTTTAAGTCTCATCAACATAAGCTTCCAGTCGCTTATGCGCCAGGTGGTCAAGCAGGAAATTGGTCGTTGACATATAATTCACCAATATCGAAACCAGAATATGCAAAAATGCAATCTGAAGGGGAAGCTGAAACACGGCCAAAAAATATTGCACTTCTTTATTGTGTCAAAGATTAACCCGTAGTGTAATGAGCTTGCCTAGGAAAACACATAGCTTTCTCTTTTTTATCAAACTGCTTATCTGTTTTCTTGGGTTTTCTCATACCCTCCAGGCAGGCAGCACCGACAAATCAGGCCTTAAACCACAAGTCCTTAACCTGCCCTCAGGCCCTGGATCAATAGAGGGTCTGGGTGAATCCTTCGAAGCTCAGCTCAACTCAGGTACTGCCACTTATCGTGTGCCATTGTCTGTCCCGCCGGGACGAACTGGCTTTGCACCATCACTCGCGCTGGTTTATAACGGTGGCAATGGCAATAGCCCTGTAGGTATGGGTTGGCGGCTCTCTATGCCTTTTGTGCAACGCCAAACGGACAAAGGCTTGCCCATATATGATGATGTCAAAGACAGCTTTGTAACGGATAAAGGCGAAGAGCTGGTTTTTATTGGTGATGGTAAGTATCGCTGTGAAAATGAAACAAGCTTTGATCGTTTTGAACGCAGTATAGCAGAAGCGGGAAAAATCAATACTGCCTGGCAAGCCGCACATAAAAATGGTGCAACATCGTATTTTGGTTTAGTGCAAACTGCACGGGTAGAAAATAATACCCATATTTTTCGCTGGAATCTATCTAAACAAGTCGATACCAATGGTAATGAAATAGTTTATCATTATAACGAATCTTCGGCTTTTACAAATAATACAGTGCCTATAGACGGGCAGTCATACCTGACTTCAATCGTATATAATCAGAGTACGAGCGGGCATGCGATGCAGGTCAATTTTCACTACGAAACACGCCTGATTCACGACCAGTTATTTGATTATCGGCCTCGTTTTCCACTGCAAACCAGCCAACGGATTACGCGTATCGTGATGTGGGAGGGAGAGCAACGGGTACGGTCTTATACCTTAGGCTATGATCCCCAGTCAATGCTCTCTCGCTTAAATCAAGTCGCCATGTATGGGCGCGATGCGAGTATAGGGCCTTTAGAATCCATTTTACACCTGGCTTACACTGGGTTTGAACTCAACAGTACAATCACTGCGATGGAAACCGGGTTTCAACCCGGTGTAAGCTTAAAGCTGGCCGATGTTGAGCTCGCTGATATTAATGCCGATGCGTTGCCCGATATACTGCATACTGGTGATGTGCATCAGGTCTATTTAAATCATGACGGACAGCAGTGGGAAGAGCCATACGATATTCCGGGCGGATTTAGCGAATTTAAACTGAACTCGCCCAATACCATGCTGATGGATATGAATGGTGACGGTTTTGTTGATTTATTTACTCAGGATGTGAGTATCAATGGTTACCGCTATTTTTCAGGAGGTACGCAATATACCCTTGAAGATAAAAACAGATTTGGCTGGAAAAGCCAACCGATAGAGTTTTCTAATAGCCCAAACTTCACTTTTGATACAGTAACCAAACCACTTGATCTTGATAATGATGGTCGTATTGATGTCATGCGTAAACTGACATTTTCTGACCAGGTTGCCTGTGTGTTTAATAAAAAAGGCACCGCCTATTCGAGCTTATTTACCATTGAATCACCCAGTACCAAAGCAGAGTTTAATTTTTCTGCAAGTAATTCTACACTGCAACTGGCCGATATGAACGGCGATGGCTTACAGGATTTTGTAGTGCTTAATGGCGCAGGACAGCTATGGTATTACCCGGGGCATGGTGTCACCCAGGACAGTAGTACCCCGCTAGCATATCAGGGCTGGGATAGAACAGCCAGGAACTGGCCTGCAAGTATTTCGGGTGCAGAAGGTTACTGGATGCAGCAGGTACCGGATGAGTTTGATGAAGCAGACTTTGCTCAGGCAGCTAAATTTCGTGCCATGCGCTTACTGGATATTAATGGCGATGGCTTGACTGACCTAGTCTATGTTGCGAACAATCAGCTAAAAGCCTGGCTAAACCGTGGTGGCTATGAGTTTTCAGCAAGCCCGTACACTATTAGCTCAGCAACTGGTCAAATTCCATCACTGGATGCAGAAACCTCTATACGCACAGCAGATATGAATGCGAATGGTACCATTGATGTAGTATGGAATCGCCAGACTGGTTTTTCTGATATAAATCATAGCAATGCAACCTGGGTCTATCTTGACCTGACAGAT
>DAOVWV010000214.1 GCA_030636485.1 Methyloprofundus sp. | reverse complement strand
GTCCATAAAGGTATTCACCCACAACATGTTGTCATCACTTTGAATGGAAATATCCACTGGCAAAGGGATTTTACTAGGGTCACCGATATCAGCAACTTCCTTCGCCTGCCATTCGCCTTTTTTATCCTCATAAATCAACCAGATTTTTGAGGTTAATGCCGTGGTGGTAAAGCAGTAATTATGATTTGGATTCCAGGCACAGCGGATTTCTAATGGCGCGCCCGGAACATCAAATATCTTCTTAGGCTGCCGTGCATGTAGATCCCACTGCACCACGGTATTACCAAAATGCTTCATTGCTTCTGGGTCACTGAGCATTTTACCGAAATCCATCATATAGTTAGACCAACCGGTAAAAGAAGAACTGATCATCACATTGCGTCTAGGCAATACGCGCACATCATAGCCATAACCATCCGCATATTTGCCTGTTTTAACTGCACCCCGAAGATCACTATCGGTCGGTGTCCAGTGAGTTGCAATATACTGACCACTGTTACTATATTCGACTAAGGCAGTACGCCCACCATGATCCTTATTATTAGACAGCCCGGTAATCAACATACGTCCCGGTAAGGCATAAGTCGTATGCGGGCCAACCACCCCGCCACTTTTACTCACAAAATCAGTAATCTTCTTACTTAAACTAGGTTTGGCAGGGTCAGTATGTACATCAAAAATAAAAATTTTGTTGGTATCCAGGCCACCTGCCCATAAATATTTACGGTCATCAGTAAAACCAGAGTGATGCGCCTCATTACGCCCTCCAACAGACAAACTATTAATTACCTTGCCGTAATTTTTTGATGTTGGATTGACATCCACAGTGACCAGCTTATCCTGCTCATCACCCACCCCTTGCATACCTAAAGTCCAGACATAAACAAAATCCTCCTGCCCCACTATTTTAGCCATATAGGGTGATTGACAGGTTTCATCTGCAAAGCCTGGTGAACTCATTAGCAAGCCTAATACTGCAACAACGCCACAGCGGAGTAGCTTATGCGTTGAACAGCTTATTTTACTCATGCATATTTTCATTATTCTTCCTCGTTAGTTTTTTCTTTTTTTATTTTTTTATTAGCTCTCGTTCCCACGCTCCGCGTGGGAATGCATGGGTCGACGCTCTGCGTCGCGAAACGCAGCGCGCCCCTATAAGCACCCAAAGTATTACAATGAGCTTGAGCGTTGTTTATCTCCTGTTAAATTGGCAGCCTATTCATATATCTACTCTCCTGTCGTAGGATCAATGATGGTTTTTACTTCAGCAATGGAATTTGCGGGGAACTCACCACGTTCAGCATGTGTGCGTATCGTCGCTTCATCGGGTGCAATATAAACACAATACACCTTATCAGCTGTCACATAACTCTCTAGCCACTGAATTTGTGGCCCCATATCTTTTAATATACTGCAAGATTTTTGCGAAATTTGCTGTAACTGTTCCGCACTCAGCTGGCCCGCCGCTGGAATTTCACGTTCGATAATATATTTAGGCATAATAACCTCACAAGTTGACCAGTCGTCTTAAAATGGTCGTTTAAAAAAGGATATTTTCAACCTGAAATCAAACCCAGAATTTAATCATACCCACAAATACTAAAGACTCAAACTATAGATTTTCAGAAAAATACAACACGGATACCCTCCCTCAAAGGGATGTTATCCGTATATAAATGGAATTTATTTACCTAAGAAACCCTACTCTAGCAGCCTGTTAAGCGATAAAATAATCATCCAGCAAAGTCTCACAAAATTCTTGCAAAGGCTGCACAGACTGTTCAATTTTCATCCTTAGTAATGCGCCCTGCCAATTATTGACTAACAAATCAGCCATACTTTCTGCGGAACGATCCTTGCGTACCGTCCCTTCCTGCTGAGCGCGCAACAAGGCAGATTGCTGCAATTTTTTATAACGCTCTACAGCATTCTTCAAAGCATAGTTACAAAGCTCACTGGTATCGCCTATTTCCCCCATTAAGTTACCTAAAAGGCAACCGCCTTTATAACCACCCTGCTCCACCTCAATAATTAATTCAGCATAATAACACTTTAATGCAGCCAGTCCATCCAGTTGTGGATTCTGTAAATGCCCACTTAAACGCTGAATAAAAGGCTCTATATAATGTGTAATCGCCTCAGCCGCAAATGCCTCTTTGCTCGCAAAATAGTTATAAAAAGACCCCTTAGGAACCTGTACTATATCCAGAATTTCCTTGATCCCCGTACCGTGGTAGCCCTGGGTCAAAAGCATTTGTACACCCTGATCCAGTAGCTGTTCCCGTTTAAGCTGTTTTTTTCTCATCATATCCATGGGCTGATTATGCGACCGGTCGTCTTAAAAAGCAAGTTCTTTTTCCTGACTGAGAACGGGGCAAAAAAAAGTAAGGTGGACAGTTTTTTTGTGCCCACCATCAAAGCTGACCTAATAATCAAAATCATCTAGCGTGAGAATCTTAATCAACTCATAAGCGGGTTCCTGGTAGGGGTGCGTTTGTAACAACACCTGTAACACCGGCTTAATCAACCCGTCCTCACAGACCATTTCCACTTTATATTCCGCCACTCTGGTCAGTTCGTTTATTGCCCCCAAAAAAGGCTGACTCCCTTGCAGCGGTCTAAACTGCCCTGTTCCCAGAGTCTGCCAGGCACAACAATCATACTCGCCAATTTTTCCTGCACCTTGCTTAAATAAAGCGCTTTTCACTACTTCCAAATGCGTTTCCGGAACAAAAAAGCAGAGTTTATACATCGCTTAAATGCTTCAGTAAAAATTCAGGAATACGCTGCTCTAACCAGTATTGAGGCTGAAAAGGGTTATGCCCCGTAACAAAACCGACATGACCACCCGCTGGCGTTATTTCCAAAGCAACCATACTGGATAATTCCGCTAATTCGGGAATCACCTCCGGGGTCATAAAGGGATCATCCTGCGCCTGAATCAATAGCGTGGGAATGGCAATGGACTGGAGAAACTGCCGTGAACTGGAGCGCTGATAATAATCATCTACATTGGCAAAATCATACAATTTTGCAACCACACGGTCATCGTATTGCCAAAAAGAACGAATATCATCTAAGTCACCTACCTGCCTAAGTATCTCAGCCTCCTTGTTATTTCCCAAAGACTCCAGGTGCAGCTGCTTTAATTGTATATATTCCTTCAGTTCACGCAGTAAACTGGCTCGATAGAGTTTAGAAAAGCCACTATCCAGCTTGTTGGCGCAGGTACTTAATACCAAAGGCACAGAAACAGCCGTGGCGGCAAAAAGATCGATATTGGCTCCCTGCTCTCCCAGCCATTTTAAGAGTACATTACCGCCAATGGAAAATCCCACCGCAGCCATCGGTGTATCCGGCTCCCTGTTACGCAGAGTGCGATACAGAAAATCAATATCCCCGGTTTCACCCGAGTGATAACAGCGTGATGAGTGGTTATATTCACCACTACAGCCCCTGAAATTGAGCGCAGCACTACGCATCCCCTGGTTTAACAAAGCCAGCTGCAAGCCTTTGATATACTTTGACTGTGAACTACCGGTCAGGCCATGTAGCAATATCACCAATGGCTGCTGCCCTGCACCACAAAAGTCTATATCAATAAAATCATTATCGGCCGTTATTAATCGTTCACGCTTTAAATCGGGAGCCGGGGCTTTACGTAGCAATGCAGGGTATAGGGTTTGCAGATGTGGGTTATTCAACCACCATGCGGGTTTAAATCCAGACTTGATTAACATTTTTGACTTAAGGGCTAGGCAATTGCCTAAATAAATTTCGGGTTAGCTGAATCCCCTGCCTATATACGCAGTTTATTCATACACTTATTTTTGTTTTTTGGTATCCGTCTTAGCTGCCGAAGCGGAACGGAAAACACCACTAATAAACATCAATATTTTCCCGCCAACAACGCTATTAATAACATACCCTGCATAGGAAATAGTGAGTAGATAAATAACTTCTGTCATATTTCATTCTCCGTTAAATACTTAAAAAAACAGCCATTTCCTCGTTCCCACGCTCTGCGTGGAAATGCATAGACCGACGCTCTGCGTCACGAAACACGGAATGCTCTGCGTAGAAATACAAGGTGTTCCGTGTTAAATTGGTCGCCGCTTATTTGACCCTATTGCATATTAGCATAAATAAAAAACGAGAGGCGTAAATTTTCTTAGACTGCCCGTGGTTACGGTTGCGCGTTTTATGGCACGCTGTTGTTTATCAAAAGCCAGGCATGGAAACAGGTACATAGCAG
>DAOVWV010000128.1 GCA_030636485.1 Methyloprofundus sp. | reverse complement strand
CGGCTTTATACCTAGTCGCTATTCAGGATCAGAGAATTCATCGGAATCTCAAATTCAACTAGCCCGCAAAACGGAGTGGGAAGAAATATCAACAGATACCTATAAAGGGTTGGGACAACGGATGTTGACCACAGATCAGAATGACTACTCTTTGCTGGATATTAGAGAAATCAAATTTAATCCGGTTGCTGAATCTAAGTGATATGGCCGAATTAACTCAAAAAGAACGTCTACAGCCCTCGTTACTGGACAGGTTGACTGATGATGAGCCACATACTCAACAGGAATCCAGAGAAAAACGGGTATTGTCTATGCATAAACTAAGACAATCAGTACTGCGCGATATTTCCTGGTTATTAAATACTGATTCGTTCGAGTCCGTTGTGGATTTAGCTGATTATCCTGAAGTTGCCAAGTCGGTTTTAAATTATGGCATAAAAGATTTAGCGGGTAGAACGGTGGCAGGTGTCAGTTTGTCTGAAATTGAAAAAGGACTTAAACAGGCTATCAATACCTTTGAACCGCGTATTTTACCCAATACATTGACTATTCAGGTTTTATCATCGGAAGAAATGAATCAGCAAGCCATGAGTTTTGATATAGAAGCAAATTTATGGGCCCAGCCATTACCCTTACATCTTTATTTACGGACAGAAATTAATAAGATTACAGGTGATGTAAATTTACGTGATATGGATGGCTGATCATGGATCCCAAATTACTAGGCTATTACAACTCTGAATTACACCATTTGCGAGAAATGGGCGGGGAATTTGCTAAAGAATTCCCTAAAATTGCTGCGCGTTTGGGTATGGATGGTTTTGAATGCGCGGACCCTTATGTTGAAAGGTTACTGGAAGGTTTTGCCTTTTTAGCCGCCAGAGTACAGCTCAAAGTAGATGCTGAGTTCCCTCGATTTACTCAGCATTTGCTGGATATGATCTATCCAAATTATAACGAACCCGTGCCATCTATGACCGTGGTTCAGTTTCAGGCCGATTTGGCAGAAGGCTCTCTGGCTGAGGGTTTTCAGATAGAGAGGCATTCGTCTTTGCGCAGCCAAATGGCAAAAGGTGAGCAAACAGCCTGTGAATATAGAACGGCACATAATGTTGATTTATGGCCACTTGAAATTACCGCGGCTGAATATTTGCCCAGTTTAGGCGCAGTGGCCAATCTGGGTGTGCCCAGTTTACCCGATCTAAAAGCGGGGATCCGTTTACGTATTAAAACAACGGCCGGACTTAAGTTTAATGAACTCAGCCTTGATTCACTGCCTGTTTATCTCAGAGGTGTCGGTGAATTACCTATGTATTTATATGAGCAGTTAATAGGTAATTCATTTGCAGTTTGTGTACAACCCACAGAAAAACCAATTGCCTGGCAGCATCTTATTAAAGATGAACCCATCCGTCGTTATGGTTTTTTAGATGAACAGGCTTTGTTGTCCTATTCTCCCCGTTCTTTTCAAGGTTATCGCTTGTTACAAGAGTACTTTGCTTTTCCCGAGCGTTATATGTTTGCTGAATTGACCGGGCTAAAGCAGGCAATAAAAGATTGTGATACTGATGAAGTCGATATTATTATCATGCTCAATCGCAGCAACGTAAAACTCATTAACGCTGTTGAAGTATCTCAGTTCGCACTGTTTTGTACTCCGGCAATCAATTTATTTCCTAAACGGGTCGACCGTGTTCATGTTAATCAAAAGCTATCTGAGTTTCATGTCGTTCCCGACCGCTCCAGACCAATGGATTATGAAGTCTGTCAGATAACAGAAGTGACAGGTATCAGTAGTGATGAAAGTAAAGATGAAGAAAAAAGTTTTTTGCCTTTCTATCATTTTAACGACACCAGAGATTATTCAACTCAACTGGCTTATTACGCCTTGCATCGCCAACAGCGGTTACTGTCTTCTAAACAAAAAAGACAGGGACCGCGCTCCAGTTATATTGGAAATGAAGTGTTTATTTCACTGGTCGATGCTAATGAGGCGCCTTACAGTCAGGATTTAAGACAATTAGGCATAAAAACACTGTGCAGTAATCGCGACTTGCCGCTACAAATGCCGATAGGGGGAGGAAAAACGGATTTCTCCATGCAAAAAGGTGCGCCGGTTTTAAGTATTCGTAGTATTGCCGGACCGACTAAACCAAGACCGTCTAATGCTAATGCTGGAACGGCCTGGCATTTAATCAGTCATTTATCCTTAAACTATTTAACATTAGTTGATAGCAATGAAAAAGAGGGTGCAGCTGCATTAAGAAGCTTATTAAAACTCTATGGCGAATACAGTGACGCATCTATAGCCAAACAAATTGATGGTTTGTTATCAGTTGCATCTAGGTCGATAGTCAGAAGGATAAATGCAGAAGGGCCCATCGTATTTGGTCGTGGACTGGAAATAACCTTGAATTTTGAAGAGGCCGCATTTGAAGGCAGTGGAGTATTTTTATTGGGTGCGGTAATGGAGCAGTTTTTAGCCCGTTATGTGTCAATTAATTCGTTTACCGAAACCGTTATAACGTCAACGGATAGAGGAGAAATTATAAGATGGCCGGCGAGAATCGGGAAAAGAGAAACGATTTAGCAGTTAAGTTGCAGAAAGAACCGTATAAATTCGGTTTCTTTCATGCATTGCGCTTAATCGAATGTGCCTACTCTGACAAGCCATTGATTGGACAATCAAAACGTCCTGCTGATGATCCGGTGCGTTTTGCACAGGAAGTGACACTGGCATTTGAACCTTCAACAATCAGTCAGTATGTTCCTGCTAAAGCAGGAAAAGCGGCCCGGTTGAAGGAATATTTCTTTGGTTTGTTTGGACCTAATGGTCCTATGCCCCTGCATATTACGGAATATGTAAAAAGCAGAATGCATAATAATCATGACAATACTCAGGCGCATTTTGCTGATATTTTTCATCATCGCATGATTAGCTTGTTTTATCGGGCAAGAGCGAACGCCGAACCTACTTTAAATTTTGATCGGCCATTGAATGACCGGTTCTCTAACTATACCGGCTCATTATTGGGCATAGGCGATAGCACTTTATTACAAAGAGATGCTATGCCTGATCTGGCTAAATTACATTATGCCGGGCATTTAGCTCATCATGCTAAAAATGCTGATGGACTGAAAGCGATTATTACAGATTTTTTTAAATTGCCAGTTAATCTCCAGCAATTTGTAGGTGAATGGCTGGAAATACAAAGCTCAGACTTATCCAGATTAGGGCGTTCACCTAGAACCTGTACTTTAGGCATGTCTACAGTCTTAGGTAGTCGAGTCTGGGGCTGTCAGAATAAATTCAGGCTGGTATTTGGACCATTAACCATGCAGCAGTATGAAAGCTTATTACCTTCAGGTGAAAGGTTAGAAAAATTAAAAGCTATAGTACGCAATTATATTGGTCATGAATTACAGTGGGATATTAATTTAATACTTAAATCTGAAGAAATTAAAGGCGTAAGGCTGGGCGGTGGCGAACGTCTTGGCTGGTCTAGCTGGTTAGGACTTAGAACATCTTTAAAAGATGCCGATGCTTTAGTATTAAACCCATTAAAGAACACTTAAGTTTAATTGAATATAAATAACACTGAGGGAATGTAATGTCAGAAATTAGTCGAGTGGCTCTGTTTGGGAAATTAAACAGTATATGCTATAGAGGTATAGAGAGCGCTACCGTGTTTTGTAAAATGCGTGGCAACCCTTATGTTGAGTTAACTCATTGGCTACACCAGATTTTACAACTACAGGATTCAGACTTACACCAGATTATTAAGCAATTTAATATAGACCCCGCACTTCTGGTTAAGGATTTTACCGATAGTCTGGATTCGTTACCGAGAGGTTCTACTTCCATTTCCGATTTATCACAACATGTTGAAGATGCTGTGGAACGGGGCTGGGTTTTTGGTACTTTGATGTTTGGAGAGAATCAGGTTCGATCCGGGCATTTGGTAGTCGGTATTTTAAAAACTAAAAATTTACATAATGCATTACTCGGTATCTCAAAAGAATTTGAAAAAATAAAACTGGATACATTAACTGATCGTTTTGCAGAAATCGTAGGCAGTTCTCCAGAAGAAGGCCTGCATGCTAATGACGGTTTTCAAGTCGGTGGTGGGGCCGCTCCTGGGGAAGCCAGTGGTGCGATGCCTGCTGCGCAAATGGGTAAACAGGAAGCGTTACAGCAATTTACTGTGGATCTGACTGCACAAGCACGAGAAGGAACAATGGACCCTATTGTGGGTCGAGATGAGGAAATTAGACAAGTCATTGATATTTTAATGCGCAGGCGACAAAACAACCCGATTTTGACAGGGGAGGCTGGTGTGGGTAAAACTGCGGTAGTTGAAGGCTTTGCGCAAAAAATCGTGGCAGGTGATGTGCCCCCGCCTTTAAAAAATGTCACCTTACGAACTTTGGATATTGGTTTGTTACAGGCGGGTGCCAGTATGAAAGGGGAGTTTGAAAATAGATTACGACAGGTGATAGATGAGGTTCAAGCTTCAGAAAAACCTATCATCATGTTTATTGATGAAGCCCATACGCTGGTTGGTGCAGGTGGTGCTGCCGGAACAGGCGATGCGGCTAATTTATTAAAACCGGCATTAGCACGAGGTACTTTACGTACTGTTGCAGCAACAACCTGGGCTGAATATAAAAAACATATAGAAAAAGACCCGGCCTTAACTCGACGATTCCAGGTGGTAAAAGTAGATGAACCGAGTGAAGAAAAAGCTATATTAATGATGCGAGGTGTTGCCTCAGTCATGGAAAATCACCATCAGGTACAAGTGCTGGATGAAGCTTTGGAAGCCTCAGTCAGATTATCCCATCGCTATATTCCCGCACGTCAATTACCCGATAAATCAGTCAGCTTATTAGATACAGCCTGTGCACGGGTAGCAATTTCACAGTATGCCGTACCAGCAGAAGTTGATGATAGTCGTAAGCGCATAGCTGCTTTGGAAACTGAATTAAAAATTATTGGCAGAGAAAAGTCAGTGGGTGTTGAAGTTTCTGAGCGTGAAGCGCTAGCCAATGAAAAATTGACAGAAGAGCAAGAACGTTTGGCTCAGCTAGATGAACGCTGGAATACAGAGCGTGATTTAGTTACTAAAATTCTGGATTTACGTAAACAGCTACGCCAGGAAACTGACAAAGTTGAAGGCACAGCCAGTGATTTAGAAAAAACAGTTGACGAGGTGACAGAAACTGAAGAAAACAGTTCGGATCACGCTGACCTGTTAGCTGATTTAAAAGCTTTACAAGCACAGTTACAGGAATTTCAAGGTGAAAACCCACTTATATTACCTAGTGTTGATCATCAGGCCGTTGCTACTGTTGTGGGTGACTGGACAGGTGTCCCTGTCGGACGTATGGTTAAAAATGAAGTGGAAAATATTCTACATCTTGCCGATAACATCGAAAAACGCATTATCGGGCAACGTCACGCCTTGGATATGATTGCCAGACGAATCCAGACTTCCAGAGCAGGCCTGGATAATCCTAATAAACCCATAGGCGTGTTTATGCTGGCAGGGACGTCGGGGGTTGGTAAAACTGAAACGGCTTTAGCTTTAGCTGAAACCTTATACGGCGGTGAGCAAAATGTGATCACCAT
>DAOVWV010000393.1 GCA_030636485.1 Methyloprofundus sp. | reverse complement strand
CTGGATGATGTTGCGGGATTAGGCGAGCAAAAAGGCAATAAACTGCATTTTCATGGATTGGCCGCCCCCGCCTTAAATGAAGCCATGGAAGGCATGGATGTTAAAGCGGGTAAGCAATGGCAAGAGCAGTTGAAAAAACTGGCCTCAATGGCCGATTTAGAGCCAGAAGTTCCCTCTACCCTGCAAGGAGAGCTACGTGACTATCAGCTAGAAGGCTATCAATGGATGGCGCGTTTGGCACATTGGGGGGCGGGAGCCTGTTTGGCTGATGATATGGGGCTGGGGAAAACCATTCAGGCACTGGCATTGATTCTATCGCGTGCAACACAGGGGGCAACGCTGATTTTAGCCCCCACCTCAGTGTGCATGAATTGGCTGGAAGAAGCCCAGCACTTTGCGCCGACACTGAATGTACAGCAGTTTGGTAGTGGTAATCGGCAGAAAATCATTCAGGATGCCGCTGAGTTTGATGTGATTGTATGCAGTTATGGTTTGTTACAGACAGAAGCGGAATTACTGACCGACAAGCAATGGAACACCATCGTTGCCGATGAAGCACAGGCGATAAAAAATGCACTGACCAAACGCTCTCAGGCCGCGATGGCACTGCAAGGCGACTTTAAATTAATTACCACGGGAACGCCGATTGAAAACCATTTGGGTGAATTATGGAATTTATTTAATTTTATTAATCCAGGTCTATTAGGTTCGCTGAAAAAGTTTAATGAGCGTTATGCGCAGGCCATAGAAAATGATAAAGATCATGCCGCTCAGCAACGCTTAAAGAAATTACTTCGCCCATTTATCTTGCGCCGCCTTAAAAATGATGTGCTTAAAGAGTTACCCGCCAAAACAGAGATCAGCATTCATGTAGAGCTAAGTCAGGAAGAGCGCACTTTCTACGAAGCCATGCGCCGTAATGCTGTACAGGCCATGCAGGCTGCACAGAATGAAGGTCAGCAGGCCGGGCAGCAGCATCTAAAAGTATTGGCAGAAATAATGAAGCTGCGCCGAGCCTGTTGTCACCCTAAACTCGTGGTGGATGATAGCCCTATCAGCAGTGCCAAATTACAGGTTTTTGAAGAATTAGTGGATGAACTCATTTCCAACCGGCACAAAGCCCTGGTCTTTAGTCAGTTTGTCGGCCACTTGACGATCATTAAAGAATTATTGGATAAAAAAGGTATTCATTATCAATATCTGGATGGCAGCACTCCGGTAGCCAAACGTAAAAAAGCCGTTAACGCATTTCAGGCAGGTGAGGGGGATGTCTTTTTGATCAGCCTGAAAGCCGGTGGTTCGGGGCTTAACCTAACGGCGGCTGATTATGTGATTCATATGGATCCGTGGTGGAACCCGGCTGTAGAAGATCAGGCATCGGATAGAGCGCACCGTATGGGGCAAAAACGCCCAGTGACTATTTATCGCCTGGTTGCAAAAGACACCATTGAAGATAAAATTGTCGATTTACACACGCATAAACGTGACCTGGCCAGTAGTTTATTAGAAGGCGGTGAGGTGAGCGGTAAAATGTCGGTGGGTGATATGATGGCGTTGATACAGGAAACGAATGAATAATACTAATTCCAATATATTCATACCTTGACACTATAAATTACGGCACTTTGATTATTTTTACCTAGTTAGCGGTATAATTCCCTTTTTTCAATATTTAACCCGAGAATAAATTTAATATGATTCGTCACTTCAATTATTTAACAATACTCATAGCCTGTTTTTCTATTGCTACGCTCAGCATGAGCACAATGAATTCTGCCTATGCTCAAGAAACCACTGACTCCGGAAAAATACAGGGGAAGATAAACGATATTATTGATGTGACTGGCTATACCTATGTTGAGGTTAACACGGGGAGTGAGAAAGTCTGGGTCGCAGGCCCTACAACTGCGTTAAAAAAAGGGGATACGGTCGCATTTTCAAACGCAATGCCCATGCAAGATTTTTATAGTGAGTCTTTACAGCGTAACTTTTCTCTTATTTATTTTATACGTCGCTTTATAACTGATACGGGTGAAATTGTTCCGGTAGGTAAACCTTCAGCAGATGCTAAAGTTGGCCAGGTGAGACAGTCTTTAAAAGGAATTGAACCGCTTGAAGGGGGAAAAAGTATCTCGCAAATCCATGCTGAAAAAGATACGCTTAATGGTAAAACAGTACGGGTGCGAGGAAAGGTCACTCGGTTTGCGGCTGAAATCATGGGTAAGAACTGGCTGCATATTCAGGATAGCAGTGGTCTTGATGACTTGACTGTCACTACTGACAATATAGTTGCAATAGGGGATATTGTTATTATTGAGGGTAAGCTTGAACTGGATAAGGATTATGATTATGGCTATGTTTACCCAATTATTTTACAAAATGCAAAGGTAACAAAGGAATAAGCTTTGGGGCTACACATTTAACGTGGGGCACGAGGCGTTGATGCGTTATGGAGGAGTACAAAAACATGTTTTTGTACTCCAAATGAGCAATATTTTCACAGCCTCTTTAGCTATTGCTGTTTCAGACACGCTAAAGTGT
>DAOVWV010000357.1 GCA_030636485.1 Methyloprofundus sp. | reverse complement strand
TTTTGGCGTAGTTCCGTGTCACGCTGAAAAGTGATGTCTGCCAGTTCTTGATCTGCTGTGGCGGCTTTGCTCATTTGCGGAATGATTTTTTCCAGTTCCTCCGTTGCACCTAAGGAGGCCTGTGATTGAGACCGGCTCCGTGGATCCAGTACCGAAGAGGGAAGCGGCTCTAAAGTGACCAAGGTCTGGCCTTGCTGAATACGGTCTCCCTCCTGCAAATCAATACGCTGCATATAGGCATCAACCGGTGCGCTAACAATATAGTGATCGACAACCCGAGTTTTCCCCTGCTCTTCTATGGTCACTTGCATCGGTGCATAATAAGCCTGTACGCTATCAACTACGATGGGTTTGGGTTGAAATGCAATAAACAAAATGAAGATCAACACAATAATCAGCATCAAATACCCAAGGTGGTGTTGCTTTAGCATGTATCACTACTCCTTTATTTTTAAAACACTGACCAAATCAATTTGATTGAGTTTGTGGCGTACAATCAGAGCGGAAATAACAGCCGAACAGATGACCACTAAAGTGGCATAGGCATAGGTAGGCGGCATAATAATAAAAGGAATACGAAATAGATCCTGCTGTATTCCACTGATAAAGCCATAACTCATCCAATAGCCAATCAGCATACCCAGCGGAATAGCCAACAAGGTAATCAGTGCCAGTTCAGCTAATAGTATATAAGCGACTTCAGATTTTCTATAGCCTAACACTCTTAAACTGGCTAATTCCCGGCTTCGTTCTGCCAGTGTAATTCTGGCATTGTTATAAATAACACCAAATGCAATCGCAATGGATAATCCACTAATAAATAGGATATAGGTCAGCATAAAATCGCCTACCGTTGCATAAAAGCTGTCTATGATGGATGTTTTGTCAGTGACACCGGCAATCTGCGGTAGGTTTGTTAAAATTGATTGTACTGCTGACTTTTCCCCGTCTGCAATTCCAAGATAAGTGCCTGAAATAACATCACCCTCCTGTAGTAATGCGTTGAGTGCAGCAATATTCATATACCCAGAGAGGCCAATATATTGATTAATCACACCCACAACCGTTACTTCGCGGGTCAGCCGTTTTCCTTGCAGAAATTCAAGCGTTATACTGTCTCCTTTTTTTACGGCCAGTTTTTTTGCCAGAAAAGCGGTCAATAAAATACCGCTATCAGGCATACTAATGGGTCTATTGTGCTGATCAAGTACTTTATGTAGCACATTATCACTTGCAAAGCCCTGTATGGACGTACGATGACTCTGTGCCCCCGCATACATTTTTACGGCAGCGGTACGGTAAGGCTCTACACGCAATATACCCGGTATATTATTAAGCTCATAGCTGGCTTTATAGGATGTTGGATTGATAAAAGTCAGCATCAAGTCTTCCCGCTGGGACAGCCTGAATTCGGTATCAACCAGCGTATCCATCGCATCGACAAAAAAAGTACCGACAATCATAATGCCACAGGCAAAAGCGGTTCCAAAAACCGAGAGTGAGGCTTTTACTGGGTGACGTTCAAAATGACGCAGCACCATACGGCTCGGTTGTGACAGGTACTTTTTAAAGCCTAGACGTTCTATCACAGTGACATTATAGCGTTTGGGAACCTCTGGTCGCATCGCTTCGGCAGGCTGTAATTGCACCGCCTTGCGTATAGAAAACCAGGTGCCCAGTAAAGCGGCTATCAGTGTCGTCCCGGTGCTAAGTAAAATTATTTTTATTTGCAATTGATAGTCCAGATAGGGAAACCGATAGTACTCCCCATACAGTCGAGCCAGGCCATTACCCAGTATAAGCCCTGTCGATACGCCGAGGATAATACCTATGAATACAATAAGAATAATCAACTTGCTGTAGTGCAGGGCAATGGCAATATTATTAAAACCAAAGGCTTTTAGGCTGGCAATTATTTCTCTTTGACTGCTAATAATTCGTCCTACCACCATATTCAATAGAAAGATGGAGACACCGAGGAAAATAAAGGAAAAGCTACTGCCCATTTCGTCCAACTGTTTAAATTCTTCGGATAGAAAATGATGCGATACCTGTAAATCTCGCTGATACGCGCCAAGGCCACCATAGGGTTTTAACAAATCATCCAGCATTTCGATAATTAGGTGAGGGTCTGCATCCCGGCTTATTTTTATGCTCAGATCATTAAAGGCTCCCTGCATATCATACACTCTCTCCAGTGTCTGCTGTTCCATCCAGATAATGCCATAACGGGAAAAGTCAGGAATAATGGTGCCGGGTGCAATTTGATAGATAAACTCGGGGGACAAGGCAATACCGACTATAGACAGCTGTTGCTCACGCCCATTGACGATAATGTGTAATTTATCGCCAGGATGCAGTTGATGCGCCTGTGCAAAAGCTTCACTCATCAGCACTTCAGTCTGATGGCTGTTGACGGGTAAGCGCCCTTCCCTTATATAAACCCTGTTCAAGGCTCCGGGATTATTGGCAGCTTGAGTATCAATGGAAACCAGTTGCCCCTGGATGGGATCATGAATATTTTTCAGGTTGATACGTACCGGTGCCAATACACGGGGATCGACTGCGGTAACGCCCTGAAGCTGTGCGATGCGTTTAATTAATGTATTCGGTGCGCGTTTCAAAGATACAAACAGATTGGCAAAACCGTATTCCTGATAATAATGCTCACGCGTTTGTTGCAGAGAGGCGAGTGTGGTGTATGACATAATAACCGTCGCCAGTCCCGCTGCGATGACTATAGCAATCGCTAGAGCCTGGCCACGTATCAGCCATAATTCACGAAATACTTTGCGGTCTAGAGTGTTCATAGTCTTTGCTCAGCATCTATTGCAAAAGTGGGAGATTCTATATTTTCTAGTTCCTACGGTCT
>DAOVWV010000367.1 GCA_030636485.1 Methyloprofundus sp. | reverse complement strand
TATATCACGAGCGGCAGCTGGAAAAAAACTCATGCAAGAAAGTTAATTATATTGTGATAGGAGGCTTAATGCCTATATTGAACCTATCAGTTTGTTAAGCAATATCTCCCAAAAAACAAGGATCACTATGCCTACAGAAATAATTTATGACGAAGCCGCCCGTATTAGCTTTATGCGCGGCATTAATAAGGTTGCAAATGCCGTTAGCGTCACCTACGGTAGTGCTGGCCCCGCAGTAATGATTGAACATATTGCGTCTGGACTTCCCCCTATTTTTACCCGAGATGGTATCACCGTTGCTAAAGCAATACAGTGTGATGACCGAACAGAAGATTTAGGTGCGCGCATGTTGCGTGATGCGGCAAGTACAGTCTCACGTAACGTTGGCGATGGAACCAGCTCCACGATTATCCTGGCTCAAGCCATTAGTAACGAATGCATGATACATGTCAATACTGGATACCACCCTATTCAATTAAAGCGCGGTATGGATTTAGCCTTATCTTTTATCGAAGCTAAATTAAAAGAACGCGCCATTACTGGCATTAACGAAGACCTGATTAAAAAAATATCAGCGATTGCGACTAAAAATGAAGCAGGGGTTGGTACTTTATTAGTTGAAGCTTTTGATCAATTAGGAACCGATTGTCCTCTCACATTCCAGCTTGGTAATAGTCGTGATGATAAACTGAGTATTGTTGATGGATTAAGCTATGAACAAGGCTACTTATCCCCTACTTTTGTGACCGATACAGTCCGTGATGAAGCTATTTTAGAAAACCCATATATTTTATTGTGCGACAAAGAAATCAGTGATCTTATGGATCTCGTTCCTATACTAGAAGAAGTGAGTGTCGAAAATCGCCCCTTACTTATTATTGCAGAAGATGTGACTGATAAAGCTTTATCAGGCTTACTACTAAACCATAGTAAAGGCATTTTTAATGTCGCAGTCGTTAAGCCACCAGGGTTTGGTGATAAACGCGAAAACCGCTTGAATGATTTAGCCTTAATGACAGGCGGTGAAGCTTTAGTTGGAGAGTTTACAAGCAAAATTGAGCATGCCTCACTGGAACAATTGGGACAGGCAAAGCGGGTTATTATCAGCTCTGAATCCATCACAATCGCTGGTGGATACGGTGACCCTGTTGCTATTAAACAGCGCATGATCCAGTTAAAGAAAGAGGCGGAAATCATTCAACAAAAAAAGCCAGGAGATGGCTCTATCACAGGTAATAAGCACGATTTTGAAGAGTTAGAAGAGCGCTTAGCGATATTATCAGGTAAAACGGGTATCTACGAGGTAGGCGGCTATAGTGATATAGAAATCAAAGAGCGTATGGTGCGTATTGAAAATGCTTATATGTCAACTAAAGCAGCGATAGAAGAAGGTATCATTGCAGGCGGTGGAGTCGGCTTATTTAACATTATCCCTTTAGTCGACGAGCTAACCGCTCCAAATCCCGACCAACAACAAGGCATACACATTGTAAAAAAAGCCCTCGCTTATCCTTTACACAAACTGGTGTCTAATGTAAATGATAACAGCGAAACAGTCATTTCTCGTTTATGCGCAGAAAATAACCCCCACTTTGCCTATAACACCCAAGATAAAATATACGGTGATTTTATAGAGATTGGTGTGATTGATGCTGTTAAAGTGATCCGTTTAGCTCTGCGCAATGCAGTCAGTACCGTTGGAACTTTACTCAGCACGCATGTTGTCATTAAGCATATCCCTGACCTGTCTATCATGGCAGGGTACTCGCCAGAATGGGCAGCTGCAACACGTGAAGACCCACGGGCACCATAATATATTGTAGATCAGTAAGCTTAGTACTCCGTCATTGTACTTGGCCTTGATGCAAAAAATACATCTAAAAATCCTTGTGTAACAAGTCTTTCCGACATGTTACTCCCTTCAGCTCAAGCCCTGAGCTATCTTGTTCTATTATGGAATAAAGGCAGTGCGACATAATGTCACATTGCCTCTTTTTTTAATTCTGGTATCTTATTTATTTATCTCGTAAGCTTTTGTTTTTAAGGTAAAAAACAGAGGTTATGGTTTTGTGTCGACACATTGTTGCACAAAAATATTCAACAGGCTAAATATGGATATTGCATTTAAGATTCCGAATAAAGTTAATATTGTTCAAGAAACCTTTTTATTACGTCAATCCTTTGAATTTGAAATGTTTCGTCCCATTCAGGCATGGCAATGGATGGTTCAGGCACGCTCGGTTCCAGAGCAGAGTGACTGGGTGCGTACTGATGTTTCTGACGCATGGGAGCGCTGCCTAGAAGAGTATCAGCTACCACTCGGTAATTATGCTAACTGGGATAGGCATTTACACGCACATACAACAACTGATAAAAATGATAAGTCTGAACGTGTGGCTGAACAAATTAAACATTTAAGCCATCATTTTCAGGTATTTCTTAAAGAAGCCGGGGTGATGATGGTTGTTGTGGCTCCTAATAGCAGTCTATTGTATGTGGCAGGTGAAAAGCATTTTCCCCGTGCCTTTCAATTACCTATAAAAATCAAACAGACTAACTGGGATGAATCAGTACTCGGAAACAACGGTATAGGCACGGCTCTCAAATTAAAAAAACCGGTTGCTTTTCAAGGGATGGAACATTATCTAAGCATCCTGCACCCCTATACCACGGTGGGGTATCCTTTGCTGGATGAAGCAGGTGAATTGCTGGCTGTGATTGGCTTGGTGAGCGATCATCAAGAGCAAATGAATTCTCTTTTTGCATTTTTACACCTAATTTGTGTGCTCGTTAATACCCATTT
>DAOVWV010000092.1 GCA_030636485.1 Methyloprofundus sp. | reverse complement strand
CATCCTCACCCTTGAGCCTTTCTGTAAACCAGTCTTTGGCTCTTGTGATTGCAGTCTGGTGCATTTTATCTGTCACCAAGATGCGTGACTTGCGCCCCAGTGCATCTAAAAACAGGAAGAACTTATTCAGTAAGCCTCTTTCAGGAAAGTAGTGCATTTCCTTGTCTGGGTGGACAACAAACAGCTCCAGGATATCTATACTCAGTGGGTTTTTTGCTTTCGCTTCCAGTGTGCATAGGATAAACAAAGGGATCATCACGGTTCTGGACCAGTAGGAGACTTTGTCTATATGAAACGGAAACCATGAGGGTAATAGCATGATTTCAACCGGAATAAACGGTACGCCACGCCATGGCAACTGTTCAAAAATAGCCAGCGCAATGCGGGTAAAAACATTCGCCTTGGCCGCGCCCCCCTGACTGAGAATATAGTCGCGCAACAGAGCCATATGGGGCTCTTCAGGCTGATCACCTGCCATCTTTAAGGCATAATAAACTTTAACGCTACAGCTGATATCCCCTGGGCCGCCGTTAAATAGCGGATAACTGCCATCGGTAGATTGATTGCCACGTAAGTAAACCGCAAGCTTAGCCTGCAGTGCCGTATCTATATCATCCAGATAATGCATCATCATGATGTATTCTGCCGGAATAGTACAATCTGCCTCTAGCTCAAATAGCCAATAGCCATCCTTATGCTGTAAAGACAGCAGTGTGTCTTGCGCATTTTTTATGGCATTATCCAGAGAGTGGATGTTGCTCATACTATTATAGTCCTCAGTAAACATAAGATGGCCTAATTAGTTGGGTTTATATTGCCAGTCTTTACAAACAAGTTGTTTGGTTTTAAAGTCAAAAAGCGCAGATAAAAGCCAGTTACTGCGCCCAATGACGCGTGTTGTAAGAATGGTTGCTTTAACACTTTTGCGGGTGATCTTGACCTGATTGGAGTCATTAAAATCCAGATGCTGGCTGATTTCATTTAAGGTCAGCACTGCCATGCCAAGTGCCCAAAGACAAAAGTTGCGCATGCCTACTTCATGGCTAGGAATAAGTTGTGTATAGGTCAGGGCATCTTTTAAGTGTGCCTGAGCGATACTGATTAAGTGCTTTAAGCCAAGTTGAAATTCTTTACTATCTGTTGTGGTTTTCAGCTGTTTAAGGTCAAACCCGGTTTCAGTAAAAACATCCTGAGGTAGCCAGCAGACACCACGCTGCGCATCATCCCAGATATCTTTCAGGATATTGGTCATTTGCAGACCCTGTCCAAAAGAGGTTGAAAGCGCTAATAATTGTTCGCTGTGCTGATTGATTTCAGGTGAGTAATGGCAGAACAGTTTTGCCAGCATTTCACCAACACAGCCTGCAACATAGTAACAATACTCATTCATGTCTTGCATGGTGGCAAGCCCACCTGATAAATCCATGCCCTGATAGGCTGGCATGCCTTTTGCCATTGTTTCTACACAACCTAATAATGCAGCAACCTGTTCCGGTGCAAAGCTGTGAGTAATTTCAATAACGCGAGCGGTTAGCTGTATAAGCACATGCTCGGCCGGAATGGTTTGTTCTGATAATAACGGGGAAAGGTCTGTGGCGAAGCGAGCGGCACCTTCGCCTGTTCTGACAACGTCTATAAAGCGGTTACAAAAGTCTTGTTTTTGTGCAAAATCAAGTGAAACTTCATCTTCGACGGTATCGACAATTCTACACAGTAAGTAGGCATTGGCGACGGCTTCATATAAGCCTTTAGGCAATTGTGGGATCGTTAAAGCAAATGTACGTGACACACCTTCCAGTAATACGGCCTGAAAATCATCAACAGAGGCGGCTAATAGAGATTCCGGGTTTTCAATTGAAATTTGAGAGTCAGTCATATTGTTTATAAAAAAGGTGGTTGTTAACGGCAAAAAAATAATTGTAGCCTTGGTTTTCAGTTATTTTTCGTCACTATCGTTATGATAGTTTGATGGGTATTTTAAGAATTACAATTGATTAGGGTACAAATTATAGACTGATTGTAGCTTAAATACAAAATATGTTGTTTTTTTGCAAAAAAGTGACATTTCAGTCCTATTGAATCTTGCTTGAACAGAGCTGTTTTATGTTTTATGGTGATAAATATAGCAAAAAAATAATACATCAAACTAGCGTTAATCGTTTAAAAATAGTATGCTAAAGAACTATTGGAAATTATTAATGTCATTGTAGCCGTTATTGATTGAGCCATTTTTATTATGTTGATAATTTTGTTGTATTTTTGCAACTTTTATCATTTGTCTAGCGTTTTGAGGTAAAGCATGGGTGTTCCATTAAGGCAGCAAATTGCTGTTGGGTCTTATTTAATGAAGCAGAAACTAAAGGGAATAAAGAAGTACCCTTTAGTGCTGATGCTGGAGCCATTATTTCGGTGTAATTTAGAGTGTGCAGGGTGTGGAAAAATTGCCTACCCTGAAGACATATTAAATAAGCGTTTATCAGTGGCGGAGTGTTTGCAGGCCGTGGATGAGTGTGACGCACCGATGGTCTCTATTCCAGGTGGGGAGCCATTGATTCATAAAGAAATGCCGGAAATTGTTGCTGGCATTGTGGCGCGTAAGAAGTTTGTTTATCTATGTACTAATGCCTTACTGCTAAAGAAAAAGATAAAGGATTATACCCCTTCACCTTATCTGAATTTTTCCATACACCTGGATGGCAACCAGCTAAGACATGATGCATCGGTCTGCCAGGACGGTGTTTTTGATATTGCAGTTGATGCGATTAAGTTAGCTCTGGATAAAGGCTTTAGAGTCACCATCAACTGCACCCTGTTTCAGGGAGAAACCTCGCAGGAAGTTGCAGACTTTTTAGATTATGCAACCGAGCTAGGGGTGGAAGGCATTACCATTGCCCCCGGGTTTAGTTACGCAGACGCACCTGACCAAGAGTCTTTTATTTCCAGCCAGGCAGCAAAAGAATTATTCCGTGGTATTTTTTCTTTGGGCAAAAACAAACAGTGGAAATTAAATCATTCTTCCTTGTATCTGGATTATCTGGCGGGTAACCAGAATTATGACTGCACACCTTGGGGTAACCCAACGCGTAATGTATTTGGCTGGCAAAAGCCCTGTTATCTATTAGCTGATGAAGGCTATGTTGATAGTTTTCAGGAAATGATGGATAGCACCCCCTGGGATAAATATGGTGCAGGCAAGAACCCTAAATGTGATGGCTGTATGGCACATTGCGGCTATGAAGCAACGGCTGTGGAAGACACTTTGGCGCACCCTTTAAAAGCATTGACGGCGGCGTTACGAGGCCCACGGGTTGATGGTCCGATAGTCGACTCGCCTAGCTATAAGCCATCTTCATTGACGGATATTCCGGTGAAGGTTGAAGGGTAATGCTGTTATGGCAAACGCTGGCTACTGTTAATGTTTTCCATGCTAACCATGCTTGGGCTTTGTCTATGCTAGTGATTGCTGGATTGTATTTATTAATGACCTGGACTTCTGCCATACGCTATTGGTGTGGTGAGCGTTCGCGCTGGAAAGGTCGAATTTATCAGAAAGGTTAAAATTAATGGTGTCACTCAAAAAGTTAATAACAGTATTTTTCCTGCTTTTTACCATGCAGAATGTTTGTGCTGGTATTGAAGAAACAGAGCAAGCCAGCCAGGTAGTGCAGGGTTTTCAGGCGGAATTAATCAATGTCATGCAGCAGGGCGATAAACTCACGTTTGAACAGCGCTTTGAACAGCTAAAGCCAGTCGTGCTTAAGTCTCATAACCTAGCTAAGATTACCCGTATCGTGGTTAGCAAAGAGTGGAAAAAACTGACGCTAGAGCAGAAAAAAGCGTTGGTGCAAAAATTCAGCACACTCAGCATTGCCTCCTATGCGCATTATTTTAATAGCTTTTCCGGGCAAAGCTTTCGAGTTGAGTCGGTAAAGCAGTTATCGCCTGGGCAAATCTATGTGCATACTTATCTGATTTTACCGGATGATAAAGATGTCAGCATGGACTATCTGCTGAAAAAGAAAGGTGATGACTGGCGTATTATCAATATTATTACCAATGGGGTGAGTGACTTGGCATTGAAGCGCTCTGAATATGTCGCCGTCTTGAAAAAGTCAGGTTTTGATGTTTTATTAGCGGAGATTTCTGCTAAAATCGACAAGTTTTCTAAGTAATATAAACGCCACTTTGTGAATATACGATTATTTTCTCGCTTACTTATTGTTGCTGGTTTTTTCTTAGCCGTCGGCTGTGCCAGTAGCGGCAAAGTAGAAGAAATAAATGCTGAAGATCCGCATGAGGGCTTTAATCGTAGTATGCATGGCTTTAATGAAAAGGTGGATACTTATGTTTCTTCACCGCTCGTTACTTCTTATCAATGGCTTACCCCCAGTTTATTGCGCACTTCGGTCGCAAATTTTTTCACTAATTTAAAAGAACCCAGAACTGTTCTTAATGATGCTTTGCAGGGCAAAGAAAAGCCTGCCGGCGAAGATCTTGAGCGCTTTGTTATCAATACACTCTTTGGCTTCGGTGGGTTCATAGATGTTGCCAGCCATGCGGATATTGAATATCATCAGGAAGATTTTTCCCAAACCCTTGCTGTCTGGGGTGTGCCACGCGGCCAGTATCTGGTGCTTCCTGTATTAGGCCCATCCTCCTACCGAGGCGTTCCAGGGAAAATTGCCGATGCTGCGTCCAGTCCCGTTAGTTACGCCATCTGGCCAATACAGGTATTGGATTTATTGAACGAACGTTCCAACGCAGAGCAATCGCTGAAGTTTATTGACGAAGCGGCAGTGGATCCCTATATTTTTATGCGTGCTTCTTATCTGCAATGGCGTGATCATCAGATTAGTGAGGGTGAAAATTCGGCCGAGGACTTATTGCTCCCCGAGCTGGATGATGCGTTTGATGAGGAAGAGTTGGAACTATTGGAAGAAGATCTAGATATTAAATTG
Source organism: Methyloprofundus sp. (assembly GCA_030636485.1). GTDB lineage: Bacteria > Pseudomonadota > Gammaproteobacteria > Methylococcales > Methylomonadaceae > Methyloprofundus. The sequence continues at coordinate 1,712 of DAOVWV010000092.1, read as the reverse complement.
TAGTATCACGCCCTTAAAATAATGGCTGCAAGAGATGATAATGAACAATAAAAACGTAATTGCGCAGACAAAACACTGGTTAGAGCAGGTGGTTATAGGGTTAAATTTCTGTCCCTTTGCCAAACCTGTTTTTGATCAGGGAAAAATTCATTATCAAGTCAGTGATGCGCAGTCATTAGAGTGCTGTTTAGAGGACCTAATCGCTGAGGCAGAAAGACTGGATAGGCAGGCAGAGTTCGAAACGACACTGCTTATCTATAAAAATGGGTTGCAGCATTTTGATGATTTTCTGGATACTCTGGAAATAGCCAATGATTTAATGGATGAGCAGGGCTATGAGGGAGTTTATCAGCTGGCAAGCTTTCACCCCGATTATTGTTTTGCCGAAAGTGATGAAAATGACCCGGCAAACTACACTAATCGCTCACCTTATCCTATGTTTCATTTAATTCGGGAAAAAAGTCTGGAGCAGGCTTTGGCTCATTATACTGATCCAGAAAAAATTCCTGAAGCAAATGTACGCTTAGCTCAGGAGTTGGGTTTAGAGAAAATGCAAGGATTACTGGATGAGGCCATGCAGTTAAAAAAAGATTAACGGAAAAGCCAGGCTGCTTAGGAGTACACGCGGAATAATCAAGTAGTCCTGCTTTCCCTTGGTTTCATTCCCTTTGCATAGTCACCGGTTCCATAAATGCAAAAAAACTGAATCATTTATATTGCATAGATTATAACGACTTGTACCGCTGTTTTAGCGATAAAGCTTAATTGTTCATCTTTAAAAAGATCCCCTTCCTGTATATCAATATTATTGGCGGTTGCTTTACCTGTTGCAATATAGGCTAAAAATGGCTTTTCTAATACATAAGTCTGCCCAGGGTTTAAAACGCCAAACTCAATAACGGTATGGCTGGCTAATGTCTCAGTCTGATCATGATCCCCCCCATAAACACGTGTCACTTTGCCATTAAGTGGTTTATAAAGCCGGTAGCTTGCTGGCTCGTCAGATTGTTCCGGTAGCACCCATAACTGTAGCATCCGGTTTCTGGTATCATCCGGGTTGATTTCATTGTGTGAAAAGCCTTCGCCACCGGCACGCTGAATTTGCACATGCCCGGCCTCTAGCCCTTGTCCAGTTTCGAGTGAGCCCTGATGATCAATGCGACCTTCGATCATAATAGAGATAACATCAATTTCTTTATGACTATGCAGGTGCGTTTCACCTTTGGGATCAAACCGGGCATCGGCCAGATATGCAAAACCAGCGATTCCAGACCATGTGCCAGGGTTAGCATGGGCACCAAAAAGCAATAGGCTCATAACCAGGCGATGCTCTTTTAATCCGGCAAAGCCACCTAGTGGTAGGTCGTCACGATGTAATATTTCAATACTCATAATGCAACTCCTAATATAAAAGCTAAGTGCAAATAGTTCACTGGAGGCGTGGAGTGCTTTTTTAAATTAAACTTCAATTAAAGCTCAGTACCTAGTTTAGCGTTTATCAGGCCAACAGCCGCTCCCATTGATTCAGCCAATTGTACGACTAAAACCAATCCAATACCAGCACCTGACGGAGTGCGTGTTATTTCATCTCCTGCAAGATATCGCATATTGCGAATTCAGGAGATGTTATATCCATAATCAATAGGATATAATTTACTTACGCTCAAAACAGCATTGAACCCAGCGAATGCCCTACCTTTGGAAAACTCTAT
>DAOVWV010000194.1 GCA_030636485.1 Methyloprofundus sp. | reverse complement strand
GTTTTCTCCACTGCTGGGGGGTAGGCTGGTTTCCAGATAGCCACTGTCTGCTGCGGCATCGTAGCTATCATTGCGATATTCAAGGCCCGTTGTTAATTCTAAATCAGGTGTGATATCGGAAAGGAATTCAGCTTTTGCAAAATGTTGATTCCAATATTGTGTCATTAACAGAAATTCATGAAAGGGCTTCACTTCTCTATAAGTAAAGTTATCCATATCATGGTCAACGGTGGTGAAATTATAACGAAGATCAACACTGTTTAGCCACGAGGCTATATTTTCCCTTTTGAAATGTACGTTGGCATTTGCCCTGTCTAGTTTGGTCACATCCATATGAATCGTGGCATTACCGATGACCGCATTGCTGGTGAGTCCAGACACTTCCAGTAAGGTGTCTTCATCTGGAGTAAAACCTAAAGCAAGCCTGTCATTTGAGGTGTCGTAGAAGGTTTGTTCGATTTCGTTACCATCACCGTCAGAATAATTATCCCCTCGGGTATTATTATGGGTATAGTTTAAATAGCCATTTTCATAGCCCACTGAGCTGTCAACCGATAAGGCTTGGTAGTTATAACTACCGTATAAATAGCTGCCATAGACGCTCGCTCCCGGCTCATCATAGCGGATTGCTTCACGGTCAAAATTAACCGCACCTGAAATATTATTACCGTTTTTTACCGATTGCGGGCCTTTAAGTAAGACGAGCGAATCAAATGCGCCGGGGCTGATATAAGCTGTTGCAGGATCCATACGGTGATTACATACCCCTCCAAAGGGGACACCATCAATGGAGATATTGAGTCGTGTTCCACCCAGGCCTCTCAGGATTGGATCGCTGGCTGTTCCTCCCTGGCGTGTTACCGAAACACCGGGCATCTGCTTTAATACATCGGCACCATCGGTTGCAATGCCTAGGTCTTTTTTAATTAGTTTGATTTCTTCAAAAGCTTCCGGTGCTTGTTCAGAAGAAATAATCATGGCTTCTAGAGTGACTGCTGATGGGTCTTGCTCGGCACTGGTGTGGGATTCATGGGTTGGAGCGTTACGGTCCTCTGCCTCTGCATAAGCGGTTGAATAAAAGCAGGCGGTTGTGATTAGGGGGAGAGCAAGAAGTGTTGTTCTAGGTTTTTTTTTCAAGTCCATTGATTAGGGGGCAGTAGTCAGAGGTTTATTCAGCCTTGTATTATCTTAAATATTAGCGTATTAGGCTAGTTTAATTTACTCTATTTTTATGTTTTTTATTTGTTAGTGTATATATTGCTCTATAATCAAAGGGGTATTAAGCGCCCGGAATACTGATGACACAATGTAGGGTAATGTCTTTGCTTTCCGTGCAGTATATATAATGAAAATCCAAATACTATAAAAGAATAATGGGGAATAATGATGACAACAAATATTGAAGAAAATCCAGTTATTGCTAATTTATTAGGTGAATTACAACATAAATGGGGGTGGTTACTTGCTCTGGGGGCTTCCTTTATCTTGTTGGGCACGATTGGCTTAGGAATGACCTTTGCCCTGACGATGGTCAGCATGTTATTCTTTGGCTTTCTGATGTTATTTGGTGGAGCCTTTCAGTTGGTGCAGTCTTTGCACTGTAAGGGCTGGAAAAGTATCTTGCTGCATATTTTAGTGGCTGTTGCCTATATCATTGGCGGGGTGATTATTATTACTAAACCGATGGTGGCTTCATCAATAATAACCATGATGCTGGCAGCTGTTTTTATGGCGGTGGGATCCCTGCGTATTGTGATGGCATTTCAGCTTAAATCGGTAAAAGGCTGGTGGTTGCCGTTAATCAGTGGTGTGTTATCGCTCATTTTTGGCGGTATGATCGTGACGGCCTGGCCATTATCGGGTATGTGGCTTATTGGTTTATTGATTGCCATTGATTTGATTTTTCATGGCTGGGGTTATGTTGCTTTGGCCTTGGAGGCGAAGAATGCAGTGTAGCTTTTAAGATACTCTATTTTTTGCTTAAATGACCAAGTAGGGTGTACTCCGTGTACCTTTGGTAGTTTAAGGCAGTGGTGCATGGAATGCACCACTGCGCTATTATGTCTGCGACTAGCTATCAATCAACGTCAACCCAGGCGGCAAAGCCTCACCAAATATTTGTTTTTCTTCACTGGCATTCAGTTCTTTAAGCGAGTCAACCATTTCTATCCATGAACTCGGTGCTTTGCTGGATTTTAATTTAGCAATCACCTGCTCACGTACATCAGCGTCTATCTCTCTTGCTCTGTCACCACTCATGCGTGATATTAAGGTGGCTGCAAAACCTGCCTGAGGTGTTTTTTTCCAGTCTACCTCAAGGATTTGTTGTAACCAAAGTGCTGCGGTCTCAGGGGGGACGACAAAATGCGTACTGGCATGAAAGGGCACGCGTGCAGCAACTCGGCCGACAGCCCACCAAGTTTGTGCAGGTTCGCTGGCTTTTTGCAAGCGTTTTAATAACCATCCGCCCAATTGCGTTTTTTGTGCTATCGGGAGGCGTTCCAGTACCGCAGATAAACGTACCATATCATCATAGCCGCGTTGCTTGCTTTGTTTTGCAGTATTGCCCTGACGTGCAGAAGCGGGGTTTAAGTATTTAGCCAGGTCATTAAAAATAAGCTCTTGTGATTCCGTGTCAAGTCCGCCGGAAATGCGTCGCCATAAAGTCCACCACTCACTCCAGTTCTGGGTTTCATTCACAAACTGAATATTATGCGAATAGGTTTTCCATAATTGCTCAACGCGCCAGTTATCCAGTTGATAACCAAAACCGGGGCGTAGGCAAAAGCCGATTAAACTCAGCCAGACACGTTCATGATTAGCCGAGCGGCGGTGATTTTTGCGCACTTCCAGTAATGCGGTAAATAATTCACGCAATAGATGACTAGACCATTCATTGCGTAGACCGAGCAATTTTTCTAAATCTGCACGTAGACTTTTGACCGCTTTAGGGTTTATATCTTTGGATTTAGAACCAAAAATAGCATTAATTTGTGCGACTGCTTTGGGGAAATTCTCGGGTAAGTCTTTAGAGAAATGTGCCTTGGTTTTTTTTCTAACCTGGAATTGTACATCCCAGCGTTGCTGAGTGTCTTCAATGGCAACACACTGAATTTGTAATGTGCCCACTTCTGATAAAGTGACCGATAACTGTACGGTCACTTCTTTGCTATCACTGCTTTGTTCCTGATCGAAAGCGACCGCTAAAGGAGGCAGTGGGTGAAAATCATCATTAATCGGGACAATATCGCCCGCTTTGTATTCTTTACCCCCTGTTAATGAGACCAAATGAAAGCTGACGGGTTGTCCTAAGTGCAAGGCAAACTGGCGGTCGCCTAAAATGATTTCATTACCTTCCTCACTACCGCGTGGCAGGATACAAACACCGCGTTGCTCTTTTTCTGTACCGATCAGTAGGAAATAGCTACGCGATGCACCACCACCGATTTTGATTTTTTTCTGTTCACGGGCAATGCCGTAGCTAACCGCACCATAGGCAACAGAGAGTTCGGGGTGTTGGTTTTCAAGTAGGGTAGGGGCTTTATTGCGCCATGAGCTGATTAAGTCCAGGGTACGCTGAGTAATGGGCTGGCTACGAAATACCCCGCCATTGAGTAAGAGTGCGTCGGGAACAATGTTTTCATTACCGAGTGCTTCTTTTGCCGCTTGTTGGTGGGTCTTTAAAAAGGCGGCTATATGTTTACTGACGGCAGGTTCAGCTGCGTAGGGGAGGCCAAACTCAACCACGCCACTGCGTTTTTTGTCAGGAAATTCAGTTAATTTTGATAGCGGAAAGAAACCATCTAAAGCAATGTTTTGCACTTCTTTACGGCTTAAACTGACTGAGCGTGTACCGCCAATGAGTTTAGAACCTCCACCTAATAAAGTGACCTTTAGTTGTTCGGGGGCATCTGTTGCTAATAGCCGTTCTTTAGCGACTCTGCATTGTTCTAGTAGGTGTGATAAATCAGCGGCGGACAGTCTTTTGCTATTGGTCTTTAAGCGTGATTCGGCCAAATGTGCCAAGGCAAGGTCAATATTATCGCCACCGAGCATTAAATGATCGCCTACGCCTACTCGTGAAAGCTGAGGTTCATCATGATTATGGTCGATTTTAATCAAGGTTCAATCAGTCGTGCCGCCCCCAATATCACAGACGAGCAATAGTTTAATATCATCTAAGGCGGTTTTTAGCTGATCATGGTGACGACGTAACCAGTCATAACAAACGGCCTGGGGTTCTTCGAGTAGGCGGATATTTCCTAGGCCAGCGGTACGTGCTGCTTCCAGTGTTAATGAGCGTGCGGCTTCATCAAATGAGGCGGGCACGGTAATGACAATATTCTGATGTTCAAATAAATCCTTCGGGTGGCTATGGTTCCACACTTGACGCACATGCTTTAAATAACTGGCACTGGCATTCAGTGGAGAAATTTTCTCAACGTCTTCATGGCTTCCCCAGGGCAAAATAGCTGCGGTATGGTCAATCGATGGATGGGAGAGCCAGCTTTTGGCGCTGCTAACAAAGCGGCCTTGGGTTTTTGCGCT